>NZ_JBFTHS010000002.1:0-232380 GCF_056394365.1 Lysinibacillus sp. 10T31 | reverse complement strand
TGGATTTAATTTTAATTGTGCCTGTTGTTGTTTCGAAAATAAATTCTTAGTCATACTATTTACCACCGCTCGTTTTTTTCTTCATTATAAACAAAAATACCCTATAAGATGACCTTTTTGAAAGTGTCTATCTTATAGGGTACATTTTATTTTTCATACCACCCTTTCATTTGTTGAAAAACTTTTGCGTCATAAAAAAGACTGTAAACAGATTTAATATTTTTTTGAGTTTGTTTACAGTCTGAAAAGTCAAGGGAATCTTTGCGAATGTTGAGATGCCTGAGATAGGGTGATTTCTCAAAAAAGTAGAATGACACGCAATAAGATACATGATATGTGAAGTGGTTGAATGGAGTGGAAGCTGGACGCCCCCAGGAAAGCGCCCAGCCGGAACGGAAATCAACCCCTCGTTTTGAACAAGAACTACACTTTATTGATTCATTTACAGTAAGGCTGTTTTCTAAAAGATTGTTGCTGTTAAAACATAAAAACAGAGTTAATCTACAAAATGTGTAGAATCAACCTGTTTTTATGTTTGATATTTCGTAAATCGAATATTTAACTAAAGCACCCGTTAGCCATCCATGAAGCGCAAAAATAAGCTCTTCATCACAGAAAATGAAAGATGATTAAGTTCTTTCATGGGAGTTGAAGAAGAAAAAGAGGCACTTATTCCATAATCGCGCCCTTTAACAGAAGACTTGATTTCAAGATAATCTAAAAGACAATAATGATGTTTTTTAACTATTGCCCTGTTAGTTAAAATACCTTGCTTTATAATTTTGTTTTTATAACAGATAGATTGCCGATGATGAATGTTATAATATGGGTCAGTAAAAAAGTAAAAAGATTAAAATACATACTATTTGTATACTGATTAAACCAACCGAAGCGATAAATTCTAGAGTCAGGATTAGAAGGTGTTCCTCCCAAAGCAATTATCAATTCATTTATATAATTTACGATTAGGAATACCAATATTATGCTACATATAAGTGACAAGGATAATATGAATACTCTTATTATCTTTTTCT
This sequence comes from Lysinibacillus sp. 10T31, assembly GCF_056394365.1. Taxonomy (NCBI): domain Bacteria; kingdom Bacillati; phylum Bacillota; class Bacilli; order Caryophanales; family Bacillaceae; genus Lysinibacillus; species Lysinibacillus sp. 10T31. The sequence continues at coordinate 231,346 of NZ_JBFTHS010000002.1, read as the reverse complement.
TTATGTTGTAGGATATTTCTCTAGCCATTTTATAAGTAAAAAAGTAACTCGCGATAAAAATAGGTGATAAGAGGAATATAATTAAAATACCAAGATTTCCATTACCCGAAGTTACATTAGGTTTAATCGTAAAAATATTTTCTATGAGATAGAAACCAAGAAGTGAAAGTAAAATAACAATAACTCCAAAAATATATATTTTTTTCAATATCTCACTCCTTTTTAATTCAACAATCTTGCTTCTTTAGCTTAGATATATTCCTTAACAATCTCCCCTAAACATTAACATAAATATCCAATTTACCAAAAGAGATGTTCCATTATATGGCCCTATTGTTGAATAAGCTAATAATTTTTTCTTCAACTAAACTGCCCCGATAGTTCAATAAGAAAAGGCTGTTTTCTCAAAGATTGTTGCTAAAACAAATAATATTGATTTAAGTAAATATTTAAAGAAAGAGTTTAAACTAATTTTCACGGTGTTCTAATTTTTTAGTTACCTTTTTCTTTATAAAGCCTATACAACCAATAACAATCATAAGGATTGAAATTATTTCAAGAAGCGGAAAAGCATACACACCTAGTAAACCTGACCACGAATCTTGTGTTACATACTGAGTTATTCTTATAAGGAAAAAGCTGATTATAGGGGAAAAAAGTAGTACAGAGAACAGTCCCCATATAATAATCTTAGCTTGCCAAGAACGTTTATAAGCAAGACTAAAAGCCGTTATTATACAAAATATAGATAATAGAATTAGAAAAAATATCATCCTGGATATCATCCCCTTCTGCTTTTACAAATTATAACACTTCCATTTAAAGAAAATAGAAATCTTGTGTACTAATATAAGGGGAAATGAAAATGCCTTTCCGCAAAACCATTTAGTTTGCAGAAGCAACAAACTTTACGAAAACAGCCTAAGAAAAAAAGGGCTGCTAATGCAACTCAATGTTCTTCAAGTAAAGCACACCGTTAGTTTAAGTACACTCCTTCACAAGAAAGTCAGTTTTTTTGTTTATTTTTTAAATCATTTATTTTAATAACACCATAATAAACAATCCAAAATATGAGAGTTATAAATACAGAATAATTCTTTTTACTTTCAGGCAATAAAATTAAAGCTACAATAAATATAAGAACACTTGGAACAAGCAATACCCAATACAATTTTCGTTTATTCATTTAAAATTACTTCTCCTTCAAGACTGGTCTAAAGTCATCATCATAAACCTTTTCAATTTCTGGTGTATTATAAAGCCATTCTTCGAATTCTGAAACGCTAATTAGCCCTTTATAAATTTTATAAAACTGCTTTTGGATGTCCTTTTCATTGCTCACTCGCTTATTTCAACTCCTTAAATTCTGATTTCGATCAAAACGTTACCGATAGACTAAACTCTAATGGAACGTATAGACAAAGAAAAAAGACCGTCCATTGACGATCCTCTTTCTCACTAAAACGTCCGATTGCGAGGTTCAAGTAAAATACTACTATGATTGCTTTGATTTATTGTGTTTAAAAACATTGATTGGATCAATAAGGCCAAGCACTACAATAAATACTCCAATACCTAAATTCAACCAGTCACGAGTTGAATCAAAGCCACTACTAAAATTCAAGAATATAAGTGTCAAACCAAATAAAATAAAAATAAAACGAAGTACTTGTTTTCCTCGCATAATGTTCTCCTCCTAAACAATCTGGCTCCGTTTATGAAGCCAAGCAGATACCTTACACCCCTTGAGTTGGAGAGCCCTCTCCGTCCCGACTGCCGTGCTACCAAACTTTCATTTAGGAACGTTTATTATATTTATTTTGTATGCTTTATAAATATTGTTGCAATAAAACACAGGTTAATTTAATTTATTGACTCTAATTTTTATGTCTATTCTTTACAAAAATCTACAAATTTCTTTGCCTGTATTAAGGACATACCTGTTTGCTCTCTCAAAAACTTCACCGCTTTAATTTCACCGACTGACTTTATTTTCTCTTTTACTAAGGCAATCAGTTCCTCATTATAGATTTTAGTATAATCCATTTTTTCGCCCCCTCGTGTAATTAAAGTTTAACATTCCCAAAGCGTCGTTTGGTAATCCTTCATAAAAAGTTGTTATTCAACAATCTGACCCGATTGTTGAACACAAGTTAAACATCATTGTTGAACTAACCTGCGCCGTTAGTTCAATAAAAAAGAGCTGCACATGCAACTCAATGTTCTTCGAGTAAAGCGCCCAGTTTATTGCAAAACGGCTTCTTCATCTTATTTTTCTTCAATACCTATAAAATTATCATTTGCCTACTATTATTGCGTTAAATATGCAAAAGTTAAAGTTCTACATCTTTCTTGTTATGCCTTCTTTTTACTACAAGTATTAGGTAAACAATCACAAATAAAATTAAGTAAGCAGTTAAAATAATTCCGAGCCCAACCCAGATGCCTTTTTCAAAGAGGCTATCGAACCTCGTATGAGGAGGAATCAGTCTGAATAATAACTTGATAATCATAATAGTCAAAGCAATGGCCGCAGCGTCCTTTACATTCCTCATTGATACACCACCTTATAATACAGTAAAGCATATTCATTTCTGTTTATTTCTCTTTATTAGGTCCTTCAACGATCCCGTAACTAAAGACTAGAAAAATTACACATAAAATCAATGTTTGTTGTACGATTTGAAATCCTTTAAGGCTCGTAAACATTTCCTTTATAACAACTGCCACTTTATCTTTTATTGTTGAGAGAAGCTTAATTGAGCACTATTCCTGTGCCACCTGAACATACGAGTGGAAATTGCCAAAAAGTTCAATTAACTATATTATACATTTTTAGGTGGTGAATGTCTTTGTGGATGAGAATTATATCGTGGTTTTAAATAATATGCTTCTTAAAGTAAACTGCATCGTTAGTTCAATAGTAACGATTCCTTTAGAAAAACATCCATTATTTTTCAAAATGAAAAAAGTTGTGTGCAAGGTCCGAACACCAGAAATCGCCTATCAAAATAAGGAGCTTTGAAAGTTTGATCAAAACAAGGTCACTTTTTAATATTGATAGGTTTATTTTTTCAACTAACGTATGAGTATATAAATGATAGCCAAGTCATACTCATAGTAGTTATTTTGAAAAAGAATAGGATATATTGATATAAAACTATGCTAGTAAGAATTCCACTGACATCAGTCAACTTGTCTCTTTTGAAGGTGAGAATATAAAACATCGATAATACAAATATGTTCAAATCTCATAAATTTCTCACACCAGAAACTTCTCTATTCATTCCCTTTCAAATTGAAAAATATCTTGATTAATCATTTGATGGAAGTATCTATCCATTTCTACTGCTGAAACACTTTCTCTATTTTGAACCCACCATGCTCTTAACGTTGTAATTACTCCCGAATGAAATTCGATAATTAACTTGTTTGGTATCGTATGATTTTTACAAATTCGAAGTAATCCCTCATACTCCTCTTTCTGCGTTTCACGAGTTTGATAGTTTAAAAAGGTAATAAATTGTTTATCATCCATTTGCGACTCTATTATTTTGCCTAGCTCTTTATAATGTAAGAATTGTTCCATCACTTGAAATGGCTTAGTTATTCGATCTAATAGTGGTATTGTTAAAGCTTCATCTTTATATGGTTTAAATCCAAATACCAATAATGCATCTTTATCTTCAAAATGTTTATAAAATGTTGTTCGATGCACCATCGCACGATCACAGATTTGATTGATGGTAATGGAACTATATTTTTGCTTAGCTTGCGTCATTAATTCAAATAAAGACTCCCATAATAATTTATGTGTACGTCTAACACGTAAATCCAGTTGCTCCTCATTATTTTTCATCTACACTTCTCCTTTTCTGTAGATTAAGTATACAAATACTAAAAATTGATTCTCCCTTTCTATAATATACATGTGTATATTATATTTCGGAAGTTCTTTTATATACAAGTGTATAAAAAAGAGACAAAAGGTAGGAGGAAAATCAATAAATGAATATGACAACCAAGAGTATTTCAAGTAGCAAAGTTGATATTTCTAATATTAAACATACACCCATTTTAATTGCATTAATTTTAGGGGCAATGGTTGCATTTTTAAACGAAACTTTACTTGGTAATGCATTAACAGTATTAATGAAAGAATTTGATGTATCAGCTTCAACAATTCAATGGCTTTCTACAGCCTACATGTTAGTAGTTGGGGTTTTGGTACCGATTACAGCTTTACTTCAGCAATGGTTCACAACAAGACAAATGTTCTTAACCGCCATGTTAACATTTTTAGTCGGTACATTGATTGCTGGCTTCGCACCAACATTTTCCGTTTTATTAATCGGTCGTATTGTCCAAGCAATCGCTACTGGACTAATTTCACCATTACTAATGAATACGATTTTAATTATTTGTCCACCTGAAAAGCGTGGTGCCACAATGGGCTTAATCGGACTTGTTATGATGTTTTCTCCAGCAGTTGGTCCTACATTATCCGGATTGATCGTTGATTCACTAAATTGGAGATGGTTATTCTACTCTGTTATTCCTATCGTTATCATTTCTATTTTAATTGGAATGAAGTACATTCAAAATGTCACTGAGTTAACACGACCAAAAGTTGATTATTTATCAATCCTTTTATCAACATTAGGTTTCGGTGGTATCGTGTACAGCTTTAGTGCTTCAGGTGATTTAGGATGGTCAGATTCTAAAGTGTATTATTCTTTAATTATCGGGGCTATATCGTTAATCATTTTTGTTGTTCGTCAATTAAAGATCGATAATCCAATTTTAGAACTACGTGCATTTAAGTTTCCAATGTTCACTTTAACTGTTGTATTAATGTTCATCGTCATGATGTCACTGTTCGCATCAATGACATTATTACCAATGTTCTTACAGACTGTTTTACTTGTTACAGCCTTTAAATCAGGGCTGGTCATGCTACCAGGGAGTATTGTTAGCGGTATAATGGGGCCGGTTGCAGGTAAGTTATTTGATAAACTTAGTCCAAAGGCGATTATCATCCCTGGCATTGGGTTAGTAGCTGGCGCAATGTGGCTATTCAAAGGCATTAACCCAGAAACAACATTGACACAAATTATCTTGATGCACAGCTTATTAATGATTGGACTCATGTTTGTGATGACAGCACAAACATATGGTTTAAATCAATTGACACCCGAGCTTTATCCACACGGTACAGCGCTCTTTAATACGTTATCTCAGGTAGCTGGTGCGATTGGAACAGCTGTATTTATATCTAAAATGTCTTCAGGCACAACTCAATATATGGAAAACACAACAAATCCAATGGATCCAGCAGAAAAATTAAACGGTTTAACCTCAGGCTTCCAAGGGGCATTTACGCTTGGATTTATCCTCGTAGTTGTTGCCCTCGTTGTATCGTTTTTCTTAAAAGGACAGAAAAAGAAAGCAGAAACCACTCAGCTCTTACACAATGAAAATTAGAAGATCCTAAATTTTGTATGAGCTGTAGATTGATTTCATTAGAGCATCAAAAAGAAAAAGAGGATTCTTTTCAATTGAAAAGAAGATTGTCTATAAAAGGTACGCCAGCGAAACGGAAAAACCCTTGCTAAGGGTTTTTGAATTGATTTAGCCCCACTTTAAATTGTGTTGTATTAAAAGTATCCTTAACGGGACATTCATATCTAAATTTACTTAACATGGGGTTTTTCCAAAATGCTGACGATATCCCTATAAGAGCTCATCAATTTGTTCTAAAATATATTGAATTTCCATTTAATGAAGGGGGAGAGTAATTCTTAATGATTGAAGTGAAAAATTTCTTTCGAAGTAGAGGATTTCAACGATTTCTCGTTTTAATAATATTAGCACTTGTATTATATGGATTAAAAAGCATGATTAATTTAATATTAATCACTTTTATTCTGACGTTTTTAATGGATCGATTTCAACAGTTTATTTCGAAAAAGCTAAAGATAAATAGGAAATTGGTTATCGCATGTTTATATATTGTATTAGTAGCTTTTATTGTAACCACATTATATAAATATTTGCCTGTATTAACGATACAAATTTCACAGTTGATTCATCAGTTTAAATTATTTTTTCAAAATCCACCAGATAATGAAATGGTAAGATATGCGCTTTCTACAATTAGTCAAATGGAAGTATCAAAATATATTGAACAAGGTATAGATGTGATTTATCAATCTGTGACTAATATCGGAAAGGGAAGTATGCAAATTTTATTTTCTCTTATTTTAAGTTTCTTTTTATTATTAGAAAAAGAACGGATTATTTCGTTTACCGCTAAATTTAAAGAGAGCAAATTGAAGATTTTTTATGAGGAAATTGCATATTTTGGTGAAAGGTTTGCAAGGTCGTTCGGAAAAGTAATTGAAGCACAGTTTTTAATTGCAGTTGTAAATTGTGTTCTCACAGTTATTGGGCTCGTATTTTTAGGATTTCCGCAGCTCCTTGTATTGGCATTGATGATATTTCTACTCAGTTTAATACCTGTTGCTGGTGTGATCATTTCATTATTCCCACTTTGTATTATTGCTTATAACGTTGGTGGAATTGCCTATGTCATATACATTTTAATTTTCATTACAGTAATCCACGCATTCGAAAGCTATTTTTTAAATCCAAAATTTATGTCCGCAAAAACAAATTTGCCAATCTTTTATACATTTATGATTCTTATTTTCTCAGAGCACTTTCTCGGTATATGGGGTCTTATTATTGGGATTCCAATCTTCATCTTTTTATTAGATGTACTTGAAGTAATTAATGACGAAGAAACGCGAAAGGATATTAGAACAGAATAGGTCATTTTGTTTAACAGGTGTTTTCTTTAAAGGAAAACACCTGTTATTTTATTTCCCTTGTTTAGGAGGAGTGAGTTTAATAAATAAATTTACAATGTGATGGATATATGACACAAATCAGTAAGCTACAGGAGTATATAGACTTTGGGGATAGATTTATACGAAAAGGAATCTCCTAGATATTGTTTTGTTTTAAGTTTGTGTTATTCCATCATCTAGTTTTGTTTTACTAGACATCGTTATAAAATCTCCTGCAATGTTATGTTTCCAAAATAAACTTTCTGCAAGTTTATAGGTTATTAATTGGAGGGTTCATTAGCGTATATTTCCGTTAAAATGTGGGCGGTACCCCAAAATAAAAAAAGCACACTCAGACAAAGTGAAAATTTGGTGCACAGGTACTTCTTCATACCGATTTGTTTGAGGGTGCTTTAATTGACGCCTATATTCTATTTTTCTTCAAGCCAATTGTAGAATGGCATTTGACCTTTACTATCTATTTCTAACATATGCTCTCTCTTTTAAACACCAATTTGCATCTAAAATTAACATTTCAGCACGTTCTTTTGTGATACAAATAGGCTCTATTGTATTAAGTCTCATTTCTTCCGATTTTTTAACTAATTCAATTGCGTTTTCCCTGTTTTCATCATTTTTTAAATTACAAATGGCATGAATGATGGCATTAGAATAATAAAAATATAATTTTCTAATAATCCCTTTATCTATTTTTATTTTTTTCGTACCATTCCTGAATCCTATCCATACTACCCTTGTTATAACGCTTGCCTTCTTTATTGATATAGCGGAGCAGTGTACTATGTGACATGTTCATTTCTCCAGCGACAGATCGAATGCTTAGCTTCAGCTGATCAATTAGCTCGACCAGGCTTTCAGGTGATAACGGAATGTCTTTTGAAGGAGGAGCTGGAGTTGCTAATGAATAACTAAAATCCAATTCTGTTTATTGAATAAACCTGCTCCGTTAGTTGAAGAGCAACATTCTTTACGAAAACAGCCTACAGTAAAGGAGAAATGAGTCGCATAAGTGATTCAAGCATGCGTTTTTGAATACTTCGCTTTTGAAATGACGCCCATGTAATTTCTATGGATTCTTTAAAATCTTGTTTAAAATCATTTTTTATATCTAGAACCGTTTTAGATTCATATAGGATCGCAATGATTTCATAATTAAGCTCAAAGCTACGAATATCCATATTTGCTGTACCAATTGATGCAACTTCATCATCAACAAGTACAATCTTAGCGTGTATAAAAGCATCTTTAACGCGGTAAATGGAGACACCCGCTTTTAGAAGCGGTGTAAAGTATGATTGAGATGCTTGATCACTAATGATACTATCGCCTTTTCCTGGATATAAAATGCGGACATCTATTCCAGAAAGTGCACTCAAACGTAATAATGTTAATGTTTCCTGATCAGGAATGAAATATGGTGTAGCAATCCAAATTGACTTTTTGGCAGAGCCCATAACTTTCAATAAAGCATTTCGAATATTTGTATCATCTGAGCTAGGTCCACTTGCAACGATTTGTACGGCACCTTCTGCCTGATGAGTTCTTTGACTTGGAAAGTATGTGCTATCCATGAATTGATTCCAAGACTCAGTATTTAAATTGCTAGTGGCATAGAGAAAATCTTCTAGGAAAATGGCCTGCAGTTTATATAATGCTTTTCCTTCTATTTTTAAATGGCTATCACGCCAAATAGGAAACTTCTTCGAGCGACCAAGATATTCATCCCCGACATTGAGTCCACCTGTAAATCCAGTTGTCCCATCTACAATCACAATTTTACGATGGTTACGATAATTAACGGTTTCTAATAGCCAAGGTGAAAGAATAGAATCAAATTCGACTACTTCAATTCCTGCATCTTTCATTGGTTGTAAGAAACTGTTACGTAATTTACTACTTCCAAGCCCATCATAAAGGAAGCGTACAATCACTCCAGATTTTGCTTTTCTTATTAAGGCATCTCGAATTGTTGTACCGATTTCATCTGATCGATAAATATAGTATTGAATATGAATATGATGTGTAGCATTTTCAATCGCTTGTAGAATCTCAGTAAATGTTTCATCACCATTTGTTAAGAGTTTTGTTGCTGTTTCATTTGCAACAGGACCACCGCCAAATTTTTGGATAACTTGTGTCAAATAGGTGGATCGTTCATTTAAAGAGGAAGGGGATTCTAAATTAAAACTTCTTCCTGCTAAAATTTCACGGAATAACTTTCTTTTTTCTTCTGAACGATGTAAATGTTTCTTTCTTCTCCAGCGACTTCTTCCGAACAGTAAGTACAGAAATAAACCGATAACAGGGAGAATGGCTAATACTAAAAACCAAGCTAATGTACTTTGTGGAGAACGATTTTCAATAAAAATAACGAAGCAAATCCCTATAATTGTGATAGGCCATAGTATGCCGATTAAGGTATATAAGGAAATGATGGACTTATTCAAGACTATGAGCATAATTGCTGCAACTGTAAATACAAATAGTAATTGGACTATGCGATTCTTCATATGTATACATTTTCACCTATTCTTTTTTTTATTTTTATAAGAGGAAGTTGTACCTTTAATAGTTTTATGATAAATTGTTTTCTTTTTTTTTACAATATAGACATTTCCACGCTAACGTATACTGTTAGAAATGAGCAATTCAAGGTTCTTTAATATTAACCATTAAATACTTCCCAATAAATTAACTATTATTCTATGTTAATAGTCTTTTATTTGAAATTTTAGGAATATATTACCTGTATTTTTGCATATATTATTTAAAAAGCTAAATATTTTTTTCGGAAGAATATAATCAAGAAGTACGTAGATGATTTGGTAAATAAAAATAAAAAAGTTACTTTTTTAATATAACAAAATTGTTATTAAGTATTTAACACTTTAAACTAGAAAACTATTTACTTAAAACAAATATATAGAAATTCAATATATTTATAAGAATAAAGATTTAAAGTTATGACCTGTTAAATAGAGATAATCAAGGGGTTTAAATGTTATTTTAGTAATAAAAGTAAGTATGAATGATTTTTATATTTAAATAATAAAAATAGCAGAGTTTAGATAGAAGGTTGAAAAAAGGACAAACAATTAAGTAAAGAAAAAATTAAGATTTGAGAATTATTTTGTAAAGATGTATGGAGAAATTTGTTTGCAACTTTGTAATATTTAGAAAAATGCACTTGATTTAATGTATTATTTCCAGATAAAATAATATCACATATTAATTTTCAGACAATTCAATCAGTATTTTGGTTTTCTGGAAAAGTAAAAAAATATTAATTTATTTATAACTGTATATATGGAGGTGTAAATAAACTTTTCAAAAAAATATAATTCTGAAATAAATTCAAAAGATAAATATATTGATTTTTCAGAATATTGAATATAGGAAGGGGGAGATTGTTTGAATACAGCAAATGACCTATTAACAATTAGAAATCTAACTACAAGTTTCCGCATTAAAGAAACTTACCACGCTGCTGTAGAGGATGTCTCACTTTCGCTTAAAAAGAATGAAGTATTAGCAATCGTTGGCGAATCGGGTTGTGGTAAAAGTACGTTAGCAACTAGTATTGTAGGCTTGTACAACACTGTAAATACAAAAGTTACAGGTGAAATCTTTTACAATAATCAAAATTTAACGCAATTAAATGAGGAACAATTTAATAGTTTACGTGGGAATCATATTGGTTTTATTTTTCAAGATCCACTTTCAGCTCTTAATCCTTTAATGCGGATTGGAGAACAAATTGCAGAGGGGTTAATGTATCATACAAAGCTCTCAAAGCAACAGCGCGAGAAGAGGGTACTAGAATTATTGAATCAGGTAGGCATCGCTAAACCAGAGCGTGTGGCAAGACAATTCCCACATCAATTGTCCGGAGGGATGAGACAGCGTGTTGTGATTGCTATAGCATTGTCGTGTAAACCATCTATTTTAATTGCAGATGAACCGACAACAGCTTTAGATGTAACGATCCAAGCTCAAATACTTGACCTACTAAAAGAACTACAGTCGGAAACAGAAACAGGTATTATCTTAATTACCCATGATTTAGGCGTTGTAGCAGAAATAGCTGACCGAGTTGCAGTGATGTATGCAGGTGAAGTAGTAGAAGAAGCACCTGTCCAGGAATTATTTACTAATGCTCGACATCCTTACACTCGTTCTTTATTGCATTCTATTCCGCAAACACATAGTGAAAATGAAAGACTTGAAGTTATTCAAGGTATGGTGCCATCGCTGATGAATTTACCTCGGGAAGGCTGCCGATTTTCAGCGCGTATACCGTGGATTGATGCATCTGCACATGAGAGAAAACCACAATTACATGAAATTGCACCAGGACATTTTGTTAGATGTACCTGCTGGAAACACTTTCATTTTGAAGGTGAAGAAGGAGGCGGGACTGTATGAGCTTTATGCAAATTAGCGATTTAAACGTTCATTATCCAATTCGAGGAGGCTTTTTTAATACAGTAATCGATAAGGTATATGCGGTTGATGGTGTCACAATGGAGTTTGAAAAAGGGAAAACATACGGTTTAGTAGGAGAATCAGGTTCTGGAAAATCGACAACAGGGAAGGCCATTATAGGTCTAGAAAAGATTACTTCGGGTCAAATTTTCTATGAAGGTGAGAATGTTACAAACCAGCGCAGAAAACGTGATTCAGCATATAACAAAGATATTCAAATGATTTTTCAAGATTCCCATTCAAGTATGAACCCTAGAAAACGTGTATTAGACATTTTAGCAGAGCCTCTTCGAAATTTTATGAAGCTTAGTGATCAAGAGGAACGTAAGCGCATTAAAGAGTTACTAGCAATTGTAGGTATGTCTGAAGATGTATTGTTAAAGTATCCACATGAATTTTCAGGTGGTCAAAAGCAACGTCTTGGAATCGCTCGTGCTGTTGCTTGTAATCCAAAAATGATTATTGCTGATGAACCTGTATCTGCACTAGATTTATCTGTACAAGCTCAAGTGCTAAATTTTATGAAAGACATTCAGAATGAGTTTGGACTTAGTTATTTATTTATTTCGCATGACCTTGGTGTCGTGAAGCATATGTGTGATCACATAGCTATTATGTACAAAGGACGCTTTGTTGAAACGGGTACTCGAAATGATATATACAGGAATCCACAACATATTTATACAAAGCGCCTATTATCAGCTATTCCAAATATTGAGCCAGAAACACGTTTGGAGCGTAAAATAACACGTCAAGATGTCGAAGCCAATTATCAAAAAGAACAGCATAAATATTATGACGAGCATGGTAAAGTATACCCATTAAAATCCATCTCGGATACGCATAAAGTAGCGATGTCTGACATTGAACGGGAGGGTATATAAAATGTGGAAAACAATTGTTAGACGTGTATTAGTGATGATTCCTCAGCTTTTTGTATTAAGTCTTTTAATCTTTATATTGGCAAAACTAATGCCAGGAGATCCATTTACAGGGCTTATTACACCAGAGACAGATCCTGCAAGGCTTGAGGAGCTTCGTATACAAGCAGGTTTCTATGACCCTTGGTATGTTCAGTATTACCACTGGATTACAAACGCTTTTCAAGGTGATTTTGGACGAAGCTATACATATAAAATTGCAGTGTCCACACTTATTGGTGAGCGCGGATTAAATACACTCTGGCTTTCATTACTCAGTGCAATTTTTGTATATTTGATCGCGATTCCACTAGGGGTGTTGGCAGGTCGCTATCAAGATTCATTATTAGATAAATCTATCACCCTATATAGTTTTATCAGTTATGCCATACCAACTTTCGTATTATCACTAATTTTCGTATTTATTTTTGGCTATAAACTCATGTGGTTCCCAACTAGCGGGACAGTTGATGTAGGGGCTGATCCAGGTACAATGGCATATTATTGGAGTAAAATCTATCATTTGCTACTACCTGCTTTTACGTATGGTATTTTAGGTACAACAGCTATTATTCAATATTTACGTTCAGAAATAATAGATGCAAAAACACAGGATTATGTGAAAACAGCTCGAAGTAAAGGTATCCCAATGCGAAAAATCTACACGAGACATATATTCCGTAATTCCTTACTACCAATCGCAGCTTTTTTAGGGTTTACAATAACGGGTTTATTAGGTGGCTCTATTTTCATTGAAACAATTTTCGGTTTCCCAGGAATGGGTCAGTTGTTTATCCATTCGATTATGAGTCGAGATTATAGTGTTATTACGGCACTAGTTATGCTTTATGGCTTCTTAACATTATTAGGTAGTCTACTGTCTGATATTATTATGAGCATTGTTGATCCACGTATCCGCATAGACTAACTACTAAAATAATGTTTAAGGAGAGGTGAATTCAAATGGAACAACACAATAATGAACTAGTCAAATTTGATAACTCTCCACCGACGGGAATACAAGTCGTTTTACGAGAGTTTAAAAAAGATAAAGTAGCAATGCTGTCCTTTTTCGGGATAACGTTACTTATTGTTGTAATATTAGTCGCTGCTATGTTTTTAAATCAAGAGGAAATTTTAAAGATTAAACTGTTAGAGCGTTTCACTGAGCCCGGTGTAAATGGTTATAGACTTGGGGCAGATGAAGCAGGTCGTGATATGCTTGGGCAGCTAGTGATAGGGGCAAAGAATTCGATTTTAATTGCATTTGCCATTACGATCATTACTAGTGTTGCTGGGATAGCTCTTGGCATTATCATGGGTTATTACGGAGGATTTATTGATAATTTGTTTATGCGAATTATTGATTTCTTTATAACATTACCTAGTCTAATGATTATTATTGTTTTCGTAACTATAATACCAAAATATGGTGTTCTTGAATTGATATTGATCATAAGTTTGTTTCAATGGATGAGCACCGCGCGTTTAGTTCGAAGTAAAGCCCTATCGGAGGGACGAAGAGATTATGTAAATGCATCTAAAACAATGGGGACTAGTGATCTCGCTATTATGTTTAAAGGAATTTTACCAAATTTAAGTTCTATTTTAATAGTGGAAGTAACTTTGAACTTTGCTGGTAATGTTGGTATCGAGACAGGGTTGTCTTTCTTAGGCTTTGGTTTACCGCCATCAACTCCGAGCTTAGGAACTCTTGTAAACTATGCAACGAATCCGTTAGTACTATCAACAAAATGGTGGGTATGGTTGCCCGCATCAATATTAATTTTAATCTTGATGCTTGGTATAAATTACGTCGGTCAAGCACTTCGTCGTGCAGCTGACGCAAAACAAAGAATGGGATAAAGGGGAGGATTTACTATGAAAAAAAATTGGTTATTACTATCAGTTATTTTTGCAGTGATGTTTGTATTGGCAGCCTGCAATAACGATGGTAAAGATGCAGCAAAAACGGATGATGGTAACAAAGACAAACCGGCACAAACAGACGATAAAAAAGTGGATACAACTACGCTTCCTATGGAGGTTACAAACGAAGGGGATGTTATTAAAGGCGGTACTTTAAGGGTAGGTCTTGTAACAGATTCGCCTTTCAAAGGGATTTTCTCTTGGGAATTATATGAAGATGCCTACGATTCAGAAATAATGAAATACACAACAAATACTATTTTTGAAACGGATGGAGATTTCCTAGTAACTGATGAAGGTATTGCGAAATTAGAGGTTGATAAGGACAATAAGAAAGCAAAGATTACCATTCAAGGGGACGTTAAATGGTCTGATGGTAAACCATTAACGGCTGACGACTTAATTTATCCATATGAAATTATTGGTCATCCAGATTATGAGGGAGTACGCTATGATGACGACTTCCAAAATATTGTTGGTGCACAAGAATATCATGATGGAAAAGCAAAGACAATTTCTGGTATTAAAAAAATTGACGAAAAATCTATTGAAATTACGTTCAAGAAAGTGTCACCAGCTATTTATTCAGTGGGTGATGGGCTATGGGGTTATGCAGCACCTAAGCATCAACTAGAATCAATTCCTGTTAAAGATGCCCTAATTGCTTCAGATGCAGTTCGTAAAAATCCTGTAACACTTGGTGCATTTAAATTTGACAAGATTAAAAATGGAGAGTCTGTTCAGCTTGTAGCAAATGAATACTACTATAAAGGTAAACCAAAGGTAGATAAAGTAGTTATCGAAGTTGTTCCTTCAAGTTCAATCGGTGAAGCTATGAAAACGGGAAAATATGATATCGCAACTTCGTTCCCAACGAATCAATATGATAGTTTGAAAGGTCTTTCAAATATAGAGATTCTAGGTCGTCCTGAGTTAGCATATTCTTATATAGGGTTTAAAGTAGGGAAATACGATAAAGCAAATCGTAAAAATATTTTTAATGAGAAATCAAAAATGAATGATGTAGATTTACGTCAAGCGATTGGCTACGCGATGGATATTGAATCTGTTGGAGAAAGATTCTATCAAGGTCTACGTGTAAGAGCAAACTCATTAATTCCACCAGTTTTTGCATCTTACTATGATGGTTCGTTAGAGGGTTATCACTATGATCCTGAAAAGGCTAAAGAATTACTAGATAAAGCTGGCTATAAAGATGTAGATGGTGATGGAATCCGTGAAGATAAAGACGGCAAGAAATTCTCTATTCGATTAGCAGCAATGGCTGGTTCAGATACAGATGAAGCGATTGTTGAGTACTATCGTCAAAACTGGAAAGACGTTGGATTAAATGTTGAACTGACTACTGGTCGTTTAATTGAATTCAATAGCTTCTACGATAAAGTAAAAGCCGATGACCCAGAGATCGATATGTTTATGGCTGCATGGGGAACAGGTACAAATCCATCTCCAGTAGGTTTATATAGTGAGGGTGCAGAATTTAACATGAGTCGTTACGTTTCTGCTGATTTAACAAAAATGTTAGAAGACATTGATTCGGAAGATGCAATGAATCCAGAATATCGTTCAAAAGCATTCCGTACATGGCAAGAATATATGAGCAATACAGCAACGACTATACCAACGATGTTCCGTACGGAAATCATTCCAGTAAACAAACGTGTGAAAAATTTCAATGTTGATTATGCAAATGAAACACTATCAAATCTTCAAACTATTGAATTAACAGCAGATGCTCCATTAAAATAAGCTATTTAGAAAAAAACAGTCTTTCTTCATATATGGGAAAGACTGTTTTTTATAACTGATTAGTTATACGCTCTTCGCCAGAGGTAGGGGAGATATTAGTTAAAGCGTGTGCGGTGTATATAGGTTGAATAGAGACTCCTTGAGGATTAATCACGATTACCTTATAGCGAGCAGAGGAAAGGTATCATATCGTGTAATAATGCCTTCTTGAGCAATGCTCTAAGTTTCTCATCGAAATCTTAGGAAAGATACTCAGTCGGAACGAAGTCAACTATACGTCAATGGTAATAAGCTTTATTCATACAAAAAATCCACCCACTGGAAAATACCAATGGATGGATTTACAAGTTATTAGCGGTTAGCAATCCAAGTTTTCATAAGCTCTGCAGTACTATAAACGTAATGCTGATCGCCAACTTCATGGTATGTTGCGCTTTCATCAACCTCTGTATGCTTGTACGGAATACGTTGACGGCGCTTTTCTGACATTGGGTCAGGGAGTGGAATTGCCGATAATAATGATTTTGTATACGGATGAACTGGGTGATTGTAAATATCATCTGCTTTACCGATTTCCACGATTTTACCACGGTACATAACAGCGATACGGTCACTGATATACTTAACCATTGATAAGTCATGGGCAATGAAAAGATATGTTAAGCCACGTTCTTTTTGCAGTTCTTTTAATAAGTTTACAACTTGTGCTTGAATCGAAACGTCAAGTGCAGAAATCGGTTCATCGGCTATAATAAACTTCGGATCTAAGCTTAGCGCACGAGCAATTCCAATACGTTGACGTTGACCGCCAGAGAATTCGTGTGCATAACGGTTTGCGTGCTCTTTATTTAAGCCAACAGCCTCTAACAGTTGGTTAACTTTTTCGCGACGCTCTTTTTTATCTTTATAAAGACCGTGAATCGTAAAGCCTTCACTAATGATTTCTCCAGCTGTCATACGCGGGTTTAATGAAGCATATGGATCTTGGAAAATCATTTGCATTTGACGATTAAATTTCTTTAAATCATTATTAGATTTTTTCCCATGGACGTTTTCTCCATCGAAAATAATTTCTCCATCTGTAATGTCGTACAGGCGAATAATGGAACGACCAGTTGTTGATTTACCACAGCCTGATTCTCCTACAAGACCGAGTGTTTCACCTTCGTATACATCGAAGCTAATACCGTCGACAGCTTTAATAGGGTTACTTGCTGAACCGAAATGCTGCTTTAAATTTTTAATTTCAAGAACCTTTTTTGCGCCCAATTTAGTCATTTAGATGTGCCTCCTTTGCTAAATATCCTTCAATACGTTTAGCAACCGCATCTGGAAGCGGAATTTTAGGTGCATCAGGATGCATCAACCAAGTTTTTGCAAAGTGTGTTTCACTTACTTGGAACATCGGAGGCTCTTGTTCATAGTCAATAGCCATTGCAAATTCATTACGAGCGGCAAACGCATCGCCCTTTGGAGGGTTCGTTAGATCTGGTGGTGAACCAGGAATCGTGCGTAATAGCTCATCCGTATCGTTATCTAGGTCTGGCATTGAACCAAGCAGACCCCATGTATAAGGATGCTTAGGATTATAGAAAATATCATTAACAGTACCATATTCAACGATTTGACCTGCGTACATAACTGCAACACGGTCGGCAATGTTTGCAACGACACCTAAATCGTGGGTAATGAAAATGATAGATGTTTTCGAATTTTTTTGGATTTCTTTCATTAGCTCTAAAATTTGCGCTTGAATTGTAACGTCTAATGCTGTTGTTGGTTCATCGGCAATTAGAAGCTTAGGATCAGCTGCAAGTGCGATGGCAATAACAACACGTTGGCGCATACCACCTGAAAATTCATGTGGGTATTGATTGTAACGTTTTTCAGGGAAGGGGATACCTACCTGCGTTAAAAGCTCGATTGCACGTTTTTTAGCATCAGCCTTTGGTACTTTTTTATGTTGTAAAATAACTTCAGTTATTTGACGTCCGACCTTCATAGTTGGATTTAAGCTTGTCATCGGATCTTGGAAAATCATTGCAATTTCATTTCCGCGTACTTTCGACATTTCTTTATCAGATAATGGAACTAAATCACGGCCATTAAATAAAATTTGTCCTGACTCATAAATACCAGGTGGCTGTGGGATTAGTTTCATTAATGCATTACTCGTAACACTTTTACCAGAACCGGATTCACCAACGATTGCTAGTGTTTCACCTTCCTTTAAATCAAAGTTTACTCCACGAACCGCGTGAACAAGTCCAGCATAAGTTTTAAAGTTTATTTTTAAATCTTTTACTTCTAGAATTGTTTTATTCATTTTACGGCCACCTCCTTATTTACGTAGTTTTGGATCTAGTGCATCACGTAAACCATCACCAACTGCGTTAAACGCAAAGATTGTTAGTGAGATAAATATTGCTGGGAAAATCATACGCCATGGAGCACTATTGATGGCTCTCATTCCTTCAGTTGCCATCGTTCCCCAAGATGCATGTGGAGCAGGAACTCCAAGACCTAAAAAGCTTAAGAATGCCTCTGTGAAAATTGCTGATGGAATTGTTAAAGTCATTGTTACTAAAATAGCACCTAATGCATTTGGAATTAAATGTTTTAAAATTAAATGTCCAGTGCTTGCACCTAAAGTTCGAGCAGCTAGTACATACTCTTGATTTTTAATGGATAATACTTCACCACGGACGATACGAGCCATATTAATCCAGCCTGTAATCGAAAGGGCAATAATCATAGGAAATAAACCTGGTTGTAAAACAACTAATAAAACAATTACAACTAATAGGTAAGGAACAGCTGTTAAAACATCGGCAATACGCATCATAATATTATCCACACGACCGCCAGCTAAACCTGAAATACTTCCCCAAAGAACACCTATAACTAAGTCAATAACAGCTGCTGCAATCCCGATAAATAGAGAGATACGAGCGCCTGCCCAAATACGAACGAACATATCACGACCTAAATCATCTGTCCCAAACCAGAAATCAGCAGATGGTGGGCTATTAAAGACACCAAGTTGATCGCTGTCTTTATATTGTGAAAGCATTGGTACGAATAGTGCCATTGAAACAATTATTATCAACATGATCAATCCAAAGATTGCCATTTTATTATGAGAAAAACGGAGAAATACTTCCTTCCAGAAGGAAACGGATTTATTAGCTAATTTATCAGTTGCTTCACCATTTCCACCGACAACTTTAAACATTTCTTTGTCAATTTGTTGCTGAGTCATTGTTTTTTCGCTCCCTTCAATTTAATTCGCGGATCAATAAAGCTATATAGAATATCAACAATTAATACCGCAAATAATAGGATAATTGAATAGAACACTGTTGTTCCCATGATTACAGTGTAATCGCGGTTCGTAATACTTTGTACGAAGTATTTACCCAATCCAGGGATTGCGAAAATATTTTCAACGATGAAACTACCTGTTACAACAGCTGCAGTTAGTGGCCCAAGGTAAGTCACAACTGGCAGTAGGGCATTACGTAATGTATGACGGAAAACGATTGTCCATTTCCCAATCCCTTTGGCACGAGCCATTTTTACATAATCACTATGGTTTTGTTCAATCATACTTGAACGTGTTAACTTTGCAATAAAGCCCATGTGTGAGAATGCGATTGCAAAGGCTGGTAGTATACTGTAGGAAAAGCCTTTCCAACCACCAACTGGGAACAACTCTAGCTTATAGGCTAAGAAATACTGCATTAAACCAGCTAAGATAAATGAAGGTACTGAAATAAATATCACCGCAAAGGACGTTGCCAAATAATCCGGGAACTTATTATGATAAAGCGCGGCAATTACGCCTATTAATACACCGAAACCAATTGCTAATAGCATAGCTTCGATACCTAATGTTAAAGAAACTGGGAAACTTTCAGAAATCATATCATTTGTAGAACGCGCTTTATACTTCATTGACTCACCGAAATTAAAAGAGGCCGTATCGATTAAATAATCTTTATATTGAATATACCAAGGGTTATTTAATCCATACGTTTCGTTTAACTTTTCCTCAATTTGAGGAGGGAAATTACGTTCACTTGCAAATGGACTACCTGGAGCAAGACGCATTAAGAAAAACGTAGCCGTTACGATGACGAAAAGCGCGAGAAGTATATACATCAGCCTTTTCAGAATATATTTAATCACATAAAACTCCTCCTTCTATTTGTCAATTTTCAGACAAATGAATGCCTTCGTATTTTAAAAAGAGCTGACTCGCGCTGAAGTGGCTACGAGACAGCTCTCCGCTATAGAGCTTAATAGATAAAAAATTTAGCTGTGAAAATTATTCCACATCAACATATTTAAGTTTAATGTTTCCTAGAATATCTGGAGACATATTTTTAACTTTCGGATTTACTACTGAAAGGTTAGTGTAGTAGTAAATTGGTGCAACTGGTAATTCAGAAACTGCGATTCCTTCAGCTTGTTTTAATAAATCTAAACGTTTCGCAGGATCTGCTTCAACAATAGATTGTTTTAAAAGTTTTGTGTACTCTGGGTTTTCCCAGCCAGTATCGTTGTTACCATTAGCAGCTGTGTCAAACATTTCTAAGAATGTGTAAGCATCGTTGTAGTCACCAATCCAGCCCATACGCCCAATTTGGTAATCTAATTGGTTAAGTTTTTCAAGATATACTTGCCATTCAGAGTTATCAAGACCTACAGTAATACCAAGGTTTTTGCTCCAGCCTTCTTGGATATACTGAGCAATTGAAGCATGACCTTCACTTGTATTGTAAGAAAGGTTAAGTTTAATATCTTTTGGATCTTTAATACCAAGTTCTTTCATACCAGCTTCAAGTGCTGCTTTAGCACCCTCGATATCGTTATCTTTAAAGTAACCACGGTCTTTTTCAAAACCATTAATTGCAACTGGAACCATACCTAAAGCAGGTTTTTGTTCACCTTTAGTAACATTGTCAATTAAACCTTGACGATTAATTGCTAAAGTTAACGCTTTACGAATGTTAGCGTTTCCAGTAATTTTGTCAGTAGTGTTGAATTTGTACCAGTATACACCAGCATAGTCAGCGATTTTTAATGAACCATCGGCTTTAAAGCCATCGATTTCATCAAGTGCTACTGTTTGGTAAGGAGAACCTAAATAATCGATTTCACCTTTTTTGAACATTGTTGCAGCTGTTGCTTCATTTTCAACCATACCAATGTTTACAGTATCTAGAGCTACATTTGAAGCATCCCAATACTCTGGATTTTTCTTTAATACGATCGAATCACTATGTTTCCAAGTATCTAAAGTGAATGGACCATTTGTTACAAAGTTTTCACCTGCATCTGTGTACCATTCTTTATTAGCTTCAACAACCTTTTGATTTAGTGGTGCATATGTTTTAAATGCAACTAACTCTAAGAAGTAAGCTGTTGGTTGTTCTAAAGTTACTACTAAAGTTTTGTCATCTTCAGCTTTAACTGCTACATCATCAGCAGAACCTTTACCTGTGTGGTAAGCTTCAGCACCTTTAATAGGGTAAAGTAAAGAAGCATACTCAGATAAATTTTCAGCATTTAATGCCCATTTCCAAGCATATTCGAAATCACCAGCTACTACTGGGTCACCGTTTGTCCATTTTGCATCACGTAATTTGAATGTGTAAGTTAATTGATCATCACTTACTTCCCATTTTTCAGCCATACCTGCTGATGGTTTTCCATCTTGATCTAAAACCATTAAACCTTCAAATACGTTTTGAAGTACTGCACCAGAAGTTGTATCTGTTGCAAGTGCTGGATGTAAAGATGGTGGCTCAGAAGTTACAACTACATTCAACTCTTTAGAAGAAGCTGTTGAGCCAGAATCTTTTTTATCGTCTTTTGACTTTTCAGACGAATCTCCACCGAAGCCACATGCAGCAAGAACTAATGAGAATACTGCAAGCACTGTTAGTAATAGAAACTTTTTGTTTTTATTCATGTGAATCCCCCTTATACAATTTTAAGCCTTCTATGAAGCTCTTATTTAATATACCAAAAAAATCATTGTGTACAAAATAAAAAAGATTCAAATTTATATAGTATTATCTGACATTTGGGAAGATAATAATTTTTTTCGATTCATCACGTTAAAGAATGAAAGCGTTTTCGTAGTAAAAAAATGATGTTTATTTGTTCTGAATATCAAAAATAAAACAAAAATAAAAAAATGACTTACTATACCGAAAATTCATATTCTTTAGATAATATTATCGGTGTTTGAAAAATGAGTCAAAAGTCATGGGGCGATAATATAAGAAGTTTGTATAGATTTGTAGAAAATCATAGTAAAACTGAGTGATTTAGATTCTTGGTCAGGTAATTTTTTGAAATTTATAATCTCAAAGAATGAATATTTTTATCTATTATTGATATATAAGAAACTTGTTTTGTATTTATCTAAGATTAACCAGTATTAAACAGAAGAAAGAAGAATTAGAGTAATATATGCCCTTCTTAAAGAATAAATGCACAGAAATTTAGTAAAATATGTTTTTTTGAAATAATTTACACATTACTTGAATATACAACGATGTATAAAAAACGGTGCTTTGAATCAATTATATGAATGTAGGATTTGGCATATAGTAAATGAGAAAAAACATGTGCTTTTTAATATTGTTTTTTGGAGAAATCCATTTGTCTCGCTTAGGAGGAAAGCTCCTACATAAAATTACTAAAACTTTGTGTAAGTAGAACTTAATGAGTAGAAAATTACTTAAACTCTTTATGTGGTTTATTTTACCATATAAGGTTAGTTAAGTGATAGTCTACCTAAAAATAAACAGCGAATAGCAGCTAGCGGTAGTTATAGGTGAACGTTTCTCACGGGTGAGTGACGACTTATCATAGGGCATCATGAGTAGTCTCGACTGCTGAGCTTTACTAAACTCATGCTTTCGCTATCAAAAATGCTGAAAACAAAAATAAAGCAGAGCATTTCGATTAAAGAAATGCTCTGCTTAAATGTTTAAAGTTTAAATTGATTAATTTGGGTTTGTAAGTCCGAGGATTTTTCGCTTAAATCTGTAGCAACATGATTTACTTGTTGCATTGTCGCGGCTTGTTCATTACTAGCTTCGGCAATAATCTGTGTATTGGCAGCACTAGAAGAAGAACCATGAGCAATTTCTGCAACAGAGGCTGCTACTTGTTCAGCGCTTGCGGAGATCTCTTCAGAAGTAGACGAAATGTCTTCTATTTGATCTGTCATTGTATTGATCGCTTTTACGATTGCTTCGAAAGAGTTGCCAGCATCGCCAATAATTTTCACACCATCTGTGACAGATTGTAGCCCATCTTCGACAGCCTTCTCTACATTTTGCGTATCTTCTTGGATTTCTTGTGTTAACGTAACGATTTGATTGGCTGATTGCTTGGATTCTTCTGCTAGTTTACGAACTTCGTCAGCTACGACAGCAAAGCCTTTGCCGTGTTCACCTGCACGTGCAGCTTCGATTGCAGCGTTGAGCGCTAATAAATTTGTTTGATCTGTAATGGCTGTAATTACTGTAGTTATATTACCTATTTCTTCCGATTGCTTACTTAATTTTTGAACGAGCTTGTTAATCGTTTGAGTAGAATCATAAATCACGTTCATTTGTTGTTGAGCCTCATCGACAGTACTATTACCGTTATTCGCCAATTCAGTTGTTGTCACTGCGCTTTGGTGAAGTTGTTGAGTTGCTTCGGCTATACGCTGTACACCTATTGCTGTTTCATCCATCGCATGTGCACTTTCATTGGCAGCAATCGTAGCGGTAGATGCCGCATTCGCTGTCTCGTTAATACGTACAGTAATCTCATCAGCAGAAGCAGCAATCTCTTCGATAGAGGCAGATAGCTCTTCAGCAGAAGCAGATAAATGTTCCGCATTGCCTTGTATATGTGTTAATAAACTTCTCAAGCTACTTTTCATTACGTTAAAGGCTGTAGAAAGCTGACCGATTTCATCTTTAGATTGATAAGAGATATCTTGATGATATAATTCACCATTAGCAATATTATTGGCAGCGATAACTACGGATTTTAAAGGTCGTGAAATTGTACGTTGTACATAATACATCAGAGATATCCCAAGTATTACACCAATAATGATAGCAATGATTGAGATTGTTTGAGAATATGATACCGCTTGTTTAGATTCTTTCGTGACAATATCAAGTTGATTTTTTTGGTAACTTACAATTTTCTCTGATACTGCCAATAAATCTGTATTTGCTTTTTGAACATCGCCATTAACTTTTTGTATCGCTTCTTCTAATTTTCCAGCATCATGAAGTGCTAGTGCTTCTTCAGCCGCTTTGTTAAAAGCTTCATTATATGTATTTAAATCTTTTGCATAAGTCTCCATTTCGGATGAATCAGATTTATCCATGATCTCTATTACATGCTCATCTAGCATTCTTGCATACTTTGTAAAGTTATCTTTATTAGTTGCTTTGTCTTCGAGGAGTATTGCCCGAATGTAAAGACCTTGCATTGCTCGTTCAATTTGAATATTATCAGCTAATTCTACTAGCGTTACACGATTTTCTAGCGCATTTTCTACTTTCTTGTCAATGTTTGAGAATTGAATAAACATAATCACTAATGAAATAATTAAGGTCAGAATGATGGTTAAAAAACCAAAGCTTAATTTTTTGCCTACAGACATAGAGATACGCCCTTTCTGAAATGCCATTTACTTTTTATTTAAATTTAGCCATTTAGAAGGGAGGAAGTCAATAACCTCGAAATAAACAGTTCGGATTATTCACGGGTTTATTGGCGTTATTATAATTAGGAACAATAGATACAAAAATCAATCAAGTTAAAGGGAAATATAATAGATGTATAGTACAGATTTCGTGATTATTGTCATTAAAAATTGATTACGATACATTTCATCATCAAGGTAAGCTCACCATGCAGATGACGAGACGTATCTGCTCCCCACAAAATACTGAATGTCGTAGTTTTACGATTAAATCTCTGTATAACTTTAACAATTCAAAGAATCACATCAGAAAAGCGCGAAAAATCAACATTACTAAAATTGATTTCTCGCGCTTTTGTTTTTGATCAGTTATGTTACAGCCTCAATTTTTAAGACTGTTTTTTTAATTGTAAAATGACGGCTTCATCTGGATCGATGTATACAGTCTTTTGTTCAAAGTAAATAACAAAACCAGGTTTCGCGCCATTTGGTTTTTTTACCTGACGTATTTCTGTGTAATCTACTGGAACAGAGGACGAGTCTCTTGCTTTTGAAAAATAGGCAGCAAGTGTTGCGGCTTCTCGTAATGTTGTTTCGTCAGGTTCACTTGTATGGATGACAACATGTGAGCCAGGAATATCCTTTGTATGCAACCAGATATCTGTACGTTTAGCTATTTTAAATGTAAGCATGTCATTTTGTTTGTTATTTTTCCCAACAGAGATCGCTACACCTGTAGAAGAGACATAACGTTCAGGCTCAGGTTTCATTTGTTTTTTCTTTTTTCGTGCATGACGTAATTTCAAATAACCCTGTTCTGCTAATTCTTCGCGGATTTCTTCTATATCTCCAGGAGCCGCTTGTTGGACCTGCTGAGCAAGCATTTCGAAATAGGTAATTTCTTCCTTCGTTTTTTCTAACTGTTCTTGAACCATAATAAGGGCATTTTTAGCTTTTGTGTATTTTGTGTAATAGCTTTGAGCATTTTCAATAGGTGTTTTACGTTCGCTTACTGGAATGGTAATCTCTTCATCTCCAGTCTCACTATAATAGTTAGTGACAGTTACTTCCTTTACACCTTTTTCAAACGTGTAAATATTCGCCATCAGTAATTCCCCAAATAATTGAAACTGATCTAGTTTAGATGCGCGTTCGAAGTCTTTATTTAACTTTTTAGTTTTTAATATAAGCTTGTCAATTTCATTTTGCAGCCATCGTTCCAAATCACCTGCCTGCTGTTTGACACGATCACGCTCAGCTCGAGCAAAGAATACGCGGTCAAGTAGCTCATGGACATTTGGGTAAATCGTTACATCTCCTTGTAAATGCGTTAGATCGATTGGAGAGAAGTAAGTTTTATTGTTTGCGATGACATACATCGGTTTTGTTCCACCATTATTAAAGGAAGCTATAAAATTTTTAAAGCAGCTTACACGATCAACTGTGTCTGTTAATCGGAATAACAATTCCTCGGCATGTATAGGAGAAAAACCAATAAATTGTGAAACAACTTCCTTAGCCGTTTTTGGTTCAGAGAAAAACATTGTAAGCTGTTCATCGGTTACTGCTAGTGGGTGCCATTTATTCTGTGCGGGCGGTGCGATATAAGGCTGACCAGGTAAAACTGTACGGAAACTATTCACTGAAGGTGGCAAATGTTTTAAACTGTCGACTATTTTTCCCTGCTCTTTATCTATTAATAACAGGTTACTGTGACGGCCCATAATTTCAGCGTGTAACTCCCTTACAATAGGGTCGCCAATTTCATTTTTACTTTCAATTTCTACTATTATAATTCGATCAAAATCGTGCTGTTTAATAGAAGAAATAAAACCACCCTCTATATGTTTTCTCAACAGCATACAAAACATAGGGGGTTCTGCTGGATTTTCTATAGATTGCTCAGTAAGGTGAACACGTGCGTAAGAAGGATGAATCGAATAAAGTAATTTATGATTGCTTCCGTTCGCACGGATATGTAAAACAACTTCCTGAGCGTTTGGTTGATGTATTTTAGTGATCCGACCTGTTACTAATTGTTGTAGGTCGGCTGTCATTGAATAAGTAAATAAGCCATCAAATGCCATATGAATTCCTCTTCCCAACGATATAAGCATCCTTGGTACTTTCGTATTTATTATTTTAATAGTCTAGCAAGCTTTTCCGCCAGAGTGTGTGGTTGATTTCCATTCCGGCTGGGCGCTTTGTAGCTGTCGCTTCGCTTTCGCACAGAGCAAAGCTTCCTGGGGGCGTCCGATGAGCCGCTTCACTCGCGATGCTCGCTCCAGGGTCTCATCTGTGACGCTGATCCCCGAGGAGTCGCCCAGCCTCCACTCCAATCAACTTATATGCATGACATACGTTTTAGCAAAATGTCATCCCTAAATTCCGATGATGAATCAATTTTGTTAGAAATCACTTGTATGGCACATAACCATAACAGAGGGGTGATTTCCGTTCCGGCTGGGCGCTGATAAAAACTGAAATTGTTCCGATAAAACGAGATAATATTCCGATAAAAGCTAAAATTGTTCCGATAAAATGAGATATTGTTCCGATAAATCTTCAAAGTACGCATTTGAAAATAATGAGCCGCTAATTCCAAGAAGTCGTCCATTCTCCATTCTAATCAACTTCTAGACATAGCGTACATTTTAACAAATGTCATCTCTTTCTTTTGGTGATGAGTTTTTTCTTATGTTTATCATAGCATTTTTTAGGTGAATATTAAAATATAGCTTCATATGTGGTAGAATTAGCTTTTGCTCTATGTAATTTTTTCTGGAGTGACACGTCATAAATGACAGAGCTTATGTTATAATAATCCCAGTATGCAAAGAAAGGTGTGACGAACCTTGGTGCGTAGTATGACTGGTTTTGGCAGAGGTGTCACAACAACAAGAGACTTTCAATTAACTGTAGAAATGCGCTCGGTCAACCATCGATTTTTAGAAATTAATGCAAAATTCCCGAAAGAATGGCTTGAAGCAGAAATTTTTGCAAAGAAATTAATTTCGCAAGCTTTGTCACGTGGCAAAATTGATGTGATGGTTAATGTTAAGGATTTAGAGAACGTCGAGCAATCTATTGAAATTAATTGGTCATTAATCGAAGCGTATCGTAAGGCAAAAGAGCAATTAGCAAGTAAAGTACCACTAGAAGAAAAATGGACAATGCAAGAGCTACTATCGCTTGAACAAGCGCTTGTACAGGAAAAGCCACAGCTTACACCTGAGGATTTACTCTGTGCTGTTGAAAAGGCTATTTCACAAGCACTTGAACAGCTCATTCAAATGCGTGAGCGTGAAGGGCAAGAATTGCATGATGTTGTTGTACAATATAAAGAACAGTTAATGGAACAAGTGAACCAGATTCGTTCATGTGCCCCTCTTGCTGTAGAAAAATATCGTACACGATTATCGGAAAGAATTACTCAAGTGGCGGATGGAGCGTTGTTAGAAGATCGCCTACTTGCCGAAGTAGCGATATTTGCAGAACGTGTGGATATCACTGAAGAATTGGACCGATTAGATAGTCACTTTAATCAATTGGAAGAAACATTACAAGAAACAATTTCAGTTGGCCGTAAATTAGACTTTTTAATGCAGGAAATACACCGCGAAATTAATACGATTGGTTCAAAAAATCAATCAACAGAGGCGGCTGTTGCAGTAGTTCAGGCGAAAACAATTTTAGAAAAGATGCGCGAGCAAGTTCAAAATATCGAATAGCTTGCTTTGTATCTGTTATAAATTAAGGGAGATATAGAGAATAAATGATAAAAGAACGTGGATTATTAATTGTTCTGTCTGGCCCATCTGGTGTAGGTAAAGGGACAGTGCGAAAAGAATTATTTTCTCAGCCGAATACGAATTATGAGTATTCCATCTCGATGACAACACGAAATCCTCGCGAAGGTGAAGTAGATGGTGTAGACTATTTTTTCAAGACACGTGAAGAATTTGAAACGTTGATTGAACAGGGTGGCTTATTAGAGCATGCTGAATTTGTAGGGAATTATTACGGAACACCGTTAGCCTACGTAAATGAAACACTTGATGCAGGACGTGATGTGTTTTTAGAAATCGAAGTGCAAGGTGCTGCACAAATCCGCAAAAAGGCACCAGATGCATTATTTATTTTCTTAGCCCCACCAAGCTTAACGGAATTAAAAGACCGTTTAGTTGGTCGAGGGACGGAAACAGCAGACGTTATTGCGAAGCGTATTGCAACTGCAAGTGAAGAGCTTGAAATGATGAGCCTTTATGATTATGTAGTTGAAAATGATGAAGTGACAAATGCTTGTGATCGTATAAACGCGATTATTAAAGCTGAGCATTGTCGTAGAGAACGTGTTGAAAAAAGATATTTGTCAATGTTGAGAGGAGAATAAACCTATGTTATACCCATCAGTAGATACATTAAAAAAAGAAATCGATTCAAAATACTCTTTAGTAAGTCTAGCATCTAAACGTGCTCGTCAAATGCAAGAGGAACAAGACACGGAACGCTTACACAAGTATGTTTCCCATAAATATGTAGGGAAAGCACTTGAAGAAGTAGCTGCAGGTGTACTTACGAAAGTATCACAGGATGAGTCAACTGTGTACGAAGACGAAATCTAACATTGATAAATAAGCTTTTGCCAAATTAATGTTAACTTCTTTCAGCAATTATTTTTTGTACCGAAAGCATAGCGACAGGTACAGAAGTCTCCCACCTATATAGGTGGTGAGATGAAAGCTGATTCCGGACGCAATTATGCCGAGGCATAATTGATTGTTTGCAGTGGATTTTTGATTATACAGAATGTCGAGAGCTCCCGAGGAATGTTCCTTTGGGAGCTTATCATTTGAAAGGACGATTGTGCATGAATAAAAATATTTTACTTTGTGTTTCAGGTGGTATAGCGGTTTATAAGGCTGTCGCTCTAGTTAGCAAGCTATCTCAGGCAGGAGCAAATGTAAAGGTTATCATGACAGCATCAGCAAGACAATTTGTGAATCCGCTGAGCTTTCAAGTTATGTCCAAAAATGATGTTTTTTTCGATACTTTTGATGAAAAGGATTCGAGTGTTATTGCCCATATTGATTTGGCGGATTGGGCAGATTTAATTTTAGTTGCTCCAGCTACTGCCAATGTCATAGGAAAACTGGCGAATGGAATTGCAGACGATATGGTAACGACGACCTTGCTTGCAACTACTGCCCCTGTATGGCTAGCACCAGCGATGAATGTACATATGTATGACCATCCAGCGGTAAAACGAAATTTGGCTCAGTTACAATCTGATGGCTATCAATTTATTGAGCCTTCGGAAGGATTTTTGGCATGTGGCTATGTTGGCAAAGGTCGTTTAGAAGAGCCAGAAAAAATTACCGCGATTGTGCAAGAATTTTTTTCAGAGAAGCTTAAGCCATTAGCTGGTAAAACGGTAGTGGTTACAGCTGGAGCGTTTTATGTTCCATTGGACGAGCACCATATTATTAGTACACAGTCGAATAGTAAAATTGGTCAGGCAATAGCAAAAGAAGCAAAAACACTTGGGGCAAATGTAATCCTCATAGATGAGAACGAAACAAGCGTGCATAAGCTCTTTGAGCAGCTTGAAGATTATAAAAAGCAATATCCATCTGCATTTTTTATCCATGCAGCAAATACGCCTACAATTGAAGGGGCACCGATACTATCCGTAGAAGGAATGACCGCAATAACTTTTGGGCAAAAAGTTATTGGTGAGCCAATGTTAACAATTATGTCTGACACGTGGATTGATTTTAGTGACACGGCAGAAGTAAATGGTCAATTGTGGAATACGACAAATGCCACGCAGTTTGCGCAATCATTATGGACATATATATTACAGGGTGAGAAGCAATGAGTTTGTTGATTGCAGAGGTTATAGTGGATGTTTCAACTTACCATGTAGATCGTCCATTTGACTATGAAGTGCCTACAGAATGGGCACATATTATAGAGATGGGCTGTCGTGTAAAAGTACCGTTTGGGCCAAGAAATGTACTAGGCTTTGTGGTCGGATTAAAAAATGAAACAGATGTACCATCTAATAAATTAAAGTCTATTGCGCAAATTTTAGATATAGAGCCTGTATTAACCGAAGAAATGCTGTTAATGGCAAAGTGGCTGAAAAACGAAACGATTTGCTATGAAATTGATGCCTTACAGGTCATGCTCCCATCAGCGCTTCGAGCGAAGTATGAAAAGATCATAACGCTATTAGAGGAGAAAGACGCTTTGCCAGATGAGGCTCAGGCTATTTTTGGTAAGCGACAACAGGCTAATTTCAAAGAATTCGAGCGTGCAGAATTACTTCCTTTATTAAAACAGCTTATCACTAATAAAATCGTGAAGATTGAAAATGTTGTGAAGCAGCAAGGCAATGTGAAAGAAATACGGATGGTCAAAATTTCAGATAATCAGCAAGATATCGATAAAGCAATGGAAGGTGCAGCGAGAGCAGTTAAACAACGCCAGCTGATTGAATGGATGAGCAGACATCTTGGAGAGGTCCTTTTGCCACAGAAAATCTATGAGGAAACAGGTGCATCTTCCGCAGTATTACAGTCAGTTATTGAAAAAGGGGCCGCCCATTTTATACAAGAAGAGGTGTATCGAGATCCCTTTACGAGAGAGGTTTCCCGTACGCAATCTTTACAGTTGACGGATGAGCAGCACGTAGCTCTAAAGGCTATTAACGGGTCGATGGAAGAACAGACAGCGCAAACTTTTTTACTACACGGCGTTACCGGAAGTGGTAAAACTGAAATATATTTGCAAGCGATACAAAAGGTGTTAGATGAAGGTAAGGAAGCCATTATGCTAGTACCTGAAATATCATTAACACCACAAATGACAGAGCGTTTTCGTAGTCGTTTTGGTGAGATGGTTGCTGTCATGCATAGTGGCTTATCTGTCGGTGAAAAGTATGATGAATGGCGTAAAATTCAACAAGGAAAAGTAAGCGTTGTTGTTGGAGCTCGTTCAGCAATTTTCGCACCTTTTACAAATTTAGGTCTCATTATTCTGGATGAAGAGCATGAATCAACATACAAGCAAGAAGATTCACCACGTTATCACGCTAGAGATGTAGCGATTTGGCGAAGTGAATTTTACAAATGTCCTGTTATATTAGGTAGTGCAACGCCTGCACTTGAATCATTTGCGAGAGCAAAGAAGGGCGTATATAGTTTGCTATCATTAAAGCAACGTGCTTTGCATCAACCGTTACCAACTGTTTTTATTGCCGATATGCGAGAGGAACTTCAAAAAGGGAATCGTTCTATGTTTTCGGAGCAACTTATTGATGCAATACGTGTAAGGCTTGAGAAAAGAGAACAAATGGTGCTGTTTTTAAATCGTCGTGGCTATTCTTCTTTTGTGCTTTGTCGTGATTGTGGAACGGTTGTACAATGTCCGAACTGTGACATCTCGTTAACGTATCATCGAACAACAGAGAAATTGAAATGTCATTATTGCGGTTATGAGGAACGTGTCCCTCAAATATGTCCACAATGCCAAAGTGAGCATATTCGTTATTTTGGTACGGGAACACAAAAAGTTGAGGAAGAAATTTATAAGCTATTTCCTGAGGCAAGGGTTCTCCGAATGGATGTTGATACAACAAAGCAAAAAGGTGCACATGAAGAAATTTTGCAGGCATTTGGGGAAGGACAGGCAGATATTTTGCTTGGGACGCAAATGATTGCTAAAGGTCTTGATTTTCCTAATATTACGCTTGTTGGTGTACTTAGTGCTGATACATCTCTACATCTACCCGACTACCGTGCAGCGGAGCGTACATTTCAATTATTAACGCAGGTTAGTGGTAGGGCTGGACGTCATGAAAAGCATGGTGAGGTTATTATTCAATCGTATACGCCAGAGCATTATGCAATTGAATTGGCAAAAATACAAGATTACGAGCCATTTTACGAACGTGAAATGTTTTTACGCCGCCGCTCTAGCTATCCTCCGTATTATTATGTATCACTTGTTCAAATATCTCATGAGGATGTCATGATGGCGGCAGAATATGCTGGACGTGCAGCGGATTGGCTAAAGGAAAACTTATCAAACCAGGTAGCAATTATAGGACCAACAACTGCAAGCATTAGTCGTCTCCAAAATAGATATCGCTATCAATGTTTGATAAAATATAAAATTGAACCAAATCTCATTCCTGTATTACAGCGCCTTCTAGCGATGTATCGAGCGGAATGGATTAAACAGGGAATATTAATGACGGTAGATTTAGATCCGTCTACTATATAAAATGGTTTATCACTCAAAGTTTGGGATGACATTTTGTTAAAACGTATGCAATGTATATAAGTTGATTGGAGTGGAGACTGGGCGACTCCTCGGGGATCAGCGTTACAGATGAGACCCTGGAGCGAGCAAAGCGAGTGAAGCGGCTCATCGAACGCCCCCAGGAAGCTTTGCTCTGTGCGAAAGCTAAGCGACAGCAACAATTGTTTAATCTGTGCGAAAGCTAAGCGACAGCAACAATTGTTTAATCTGTGCGAAAGCGAAGCGACAGCAACAATTGTTTAATCTGTGCGAAAGCGAAGCAACAGCAACAACAAATGTTTTATCTGTAGCGAAAGCGAAGCGGCAGCTACAATTGTTTTATCTGTGCGAAAGCGAAGCGACAGCAACAAATGTTTTAACTGTGCGAAAGCGTAGCGACAGCAACAAATGTTTTAACTGTGCGAAAGCGTAGCGACAGCAACAACAAATGTTTTCTGTAGCGAAAGCAAAGCGGCAGCTACAATTGTTTTATCTGTGCGAAAGCGAAGCGACAGCAACAAAGCGCCCAGCCGTAACGGAAATCAACCCCACATAATGATATGGCGTTACAATTAGACAAGGTAATAAGCCTTAAATATAGAAATGAGGAAATAAGATGGCAATTAAAAAAGTTGTTGAACATCCAGCAAAGGTACTATCAACGCCGTGCGCGGAAGTAAAAGAAATTAATGAAGAAATTATTACATTACTAGATGATTTATATGACACAATGGTTGAATACGATGGCGTTGGTATTGCAGCACCACAAATAAATGTAGGATTACGTGTTGCAATTGTCGAGCTTGGCGAGGAACGAGATATTTTAGAAATGATTAATCCGACTGTCATTGAAACAGATGGCGTCGAAGTAGATATTGAAGGATGCTTAAGCTTCCCGGGATTATACGGTGAGGTTGAACGACCTGACTATGTAAAAATTGAAGCATGTGACCGTGAAGGACGTGTATATGAGCTAGAAGCGGGAGGCTTTGATGCACGAGCAATTTTACATGAAATCGATCATTTAGATGGCGTGCTATTTGATTCAAAAATCAAACGTGTTGTAACTGAAGAAGAGCTTGAAGCAATGTACGCTGAAGAGGAGGAATAACATGACTTCAATAATTTTTATGGGTACACCTGATTTCTCCGCGCCAATTTTGCGTATGCTACATCATGAAGGTTATGATATTAAAGCTGTAGTTACACAACCAGATCGTCCAGTTGGTCGTAAGCGTGTGCTAACACCACCACCTGTTAAAGCAGCAGCTATGGAGTTAGGTTTACATGTTATTCAGCCGGAAAAGCTACGCGGTTCTGAGGAATTACAGCAAATTATTGATTTACAGCCTGACTTAGTTATAACAGCCGCTTTTGGACAAATTTTGCCGAAAGAATTACTAGATGCACCACCGCTTGGTTGCATTAACGTCCATGCGTCACTTTTACCGAAGTATCGTGGTGGAGCACCTATTCACCAAGCAATTATTGATGGTGAAAAAGAGACTGGTGTAACTATCATGTATATGGAGCAAAAGCTAGATGCCGGTGATATCATATCTCAAAAGGCTATCCCAATTGAAGAGGAAGATCATACAGGTGGACTATTTGATAAGCTAAGTGCTGTAGGCTCTGATTTATTAAAAGCTACACTTCCTTCTATTATAAATGGAACAAATAACCGTACAGTGCAGGATGAAGCGCAAGTAACCTTTGCAAGCAATATTTCACGTGAACAAGAACGTATCGATTGGACAAAGGATGCTACAACTTTATACAATCAAGTGCGTGGTCTTCATCCGTGGCCAGTTGCCTATACAACATTTGAAGATGGAAACTTTAAAATTTGGTGGGCACAGGTGGGTAGCACAAAGCATGATGCTATACCTGGTGAGGTTGTTGAGATTTCGAAGGATCATTTTGAAGTTGCAGCAGGAAATGGGACAACACTTGCCCTGTATGATGTACAACCAGCTGGTAAAAAACGCATGACAGCAGAGGAATATTTACGTGGTACAGGTTCTAAATTACAGATCGGGGACCAATTTAAATGAGTAAAAAAAGCGTAGTAATTTGGGATGGAAATGTGCGTGATGCTGCACTTTCTATTCTGTTAGCAGTAGATAAAAATCAAGCCTATAGTAATTTGCTTTTAAATGAAACGATCAAGCGACATAAAATTGAAGCGAAGGATCGTGCGCTTTTAACAGAAATTACGTATGGTACTTTACAATATAAAATGACACTTGATTACTATTTAGAGCCATTTATTCGTGGCTCAGTGGATCATTGGGTGCGCTGGCTTTTACGTTTATCTTTATATCAAATGCATTATTTAACACGTATCCCACCACATGCAGCGGTAAATGAGGCTGTAGAAATTGCTAAGCGTCGAGGTCACAAAGGGATAGCTTCAATGGTCAACGGTATTTTACGATCTATTTTACGTCAGGGTGTAGCTTCAACTGATGAAATAAAAGATCCAATTGAGCGCCTTGCTATTGAAACGAGTCATCCAGAATGGTTAGTGCAGCGCTTTGTCGATAACTACGGTATTGAAGTAGCAGCAGAAATGTTACATGAAAATAATGTACCTCCAGTGCAGACTGTACGTGTAAATACGACGAAAGCAAGCGTTGAGCAAGCGATTGCCAGCATAGAAGCTGAAGGTTTATCAGCGAAAAAAAGCGAGCTAATGCCTGAATGTTTACATGTAACAAATGGTCAGCCAGCTCGAACAAAGGCATTCCAAGAAGGGCTTATTACTATACAAGATGAAAGCTCCATGATCCCAGCAAATGTTTTGCATCCATCTCCTGGCATGCGCGTCTTAGATATGTGTGCAGCTCCAGGTGGAAAGACAACACATTTAGCTGAGATTATGAAAAATGAAGGTTCGATTTTAGCGACTGACCTTCACCCTCATAAATTAGATTTAATTGACCATAATACGGATCGTCTAGGGATTGATATAGTGGAGACTGCTCCTATTGACGGACGTAAGGCACCGGATTTTCTACAACCAGAATCATTCGACGCTATTTTAGTCGATGCACCTTGTAGTGGTTTAGGTGTTATGCGCCGCAAGCCTGATATTAAATATACAAAGCGAGAAGAAGATTTAGAAAGCCTCCAAAAAATACAATTGGCACTATTAGATGCTGCAACAAAAGTATTGAAAATAGATGGCAAACTTGTGTACAGTACATGTACAGTAGATAAAAGGGAAAACGAAGGTACTGTAGAAGCCTTTTTAACAACGCATCCAGAAATGGAAGCTATACAACTAGAATCTTTACCAACAAAATTAGCGGAAAAGCAAGCAAATGGCATGCTTCAAGTCTTTCCACAAGACTTTGGCAGTGACGGTTTCTTCGTTGCCGCCTTTCGTAAAAAAGGAGAATCCAACTAATGGTGGATCAAGAAAAATTTAATGAGCGCATTAACGACTTAGTTGAAGAAGCAGCAGACAAGCCTGTTCGACGCGCGAAAAAAGAAAAACCAAATTTAAAGGAATCGGTATACTCATTACAGCCAAAACAGTTAGAAGAATGGTTAAAGGAAAATGGTGAAAAACCGTTCCGTGCAGCACAAATTTTTGATTGGCTTTATAATAAACGTGTGAAAACATTTGAAGAAATGTCTAACCTTTCAAAGGGATTACGTGAAAAGCTTGAAGCAAGTTTTGCATTGACGACATTGTCAACAATTATTCAACAGGAATCAAAAGATGGTACTATCAAGTTTTTATTCCAATTACAAGATGGCTATTCTATTGAAACTGTATTAATGCGTCATGAATATGGGAACTCTGTTTGTGTGACGACACAAGTAGGCTGCCGAATTGGCTGTACGTTTTGTGCGTCAACTTTAGGTGGATTAAAACGTCACTTATTAGCAGGGGAAATCGTGGAGCAAGTTGTCAAAGTACAACAAACTTTAGATGAATTGGGCGAACGTGTGTCACATATCGTCATTATGGGTATTGGAGAACCTTTCGATAATTATGATGCGATGATGAACTTCTTAAAAGTTATCAACCATGAAAAAGGGTTAAATATTGGTGCGCGTCACATCACTGTCTCAACATCAGGAATTGTTCCTAAAATTTACGAATTCGCTAATGAACAGCTACAAATCAACTTTGCAGTATCATTACACGCACCAAACCAAGAGGATCGTCAAAAACTGATGCCAATTGCACGTGCTTACAAATTGGATGAATTAATGGAAGCAGTCCGTTACTATACTGAAAAAACTGGCCGACGTGTTACTTTTGAGTATGGTTTAATGTCTGGTGAAAATGATTCAGTTGAAATTGCAGAAGAATTATCTGCATTAATAAAAGGACTTAAATGCCACGTGAACTTAATTCCTGTAAACTACGTACCAGAACGTGATTATGTTCGCACATCCCGTAGTCAAATTTTTGCCTTTGAAAAAACATTAAAGAAGAATGGCATTAACGTAACGATCCGCCGAGAGCAAGGTTCTGATATTGCTGCTGCGTGTGGTCAATTACGTGCGCAAGAGAGATCTGAAGAAACGAGGTGACCAGTGTTGGAATACACAGTCGAAAGTGATATTGGGTTAAAACGAGCAATTAATGAAGACCGTGCGGCATTTTTTAAACGTCCGGATGGGCTTGCGATAGCACTTGTAGCAGACGGCATGGGTGGTCATAATGCTGGCGATGTAGCGAGTGATATGGCAATGAAACAGATGGAATCCGTTTTTTTACAGGCAGAAGCACATCATTTTGCATCAACGACAACAAAAAAAGAGTGGTTATTACAGGCAGTCAAGCAATTGAATACAAGTATATATGACTATTCTTTATCACATGAAGACTGTAAAGGAATGGGCACGACGTTTATTGCAGTGTTAATTGAAGAACATCATTGCTTTATCGCACATGTTGGTGATAGTCGTGTGTATTATTTCTTTGATGATGGTGCACAACAAATAACAAGAGATCATTCCTATGTAAATGTTCTGGTTGAAAATGGTGAAATTAGTGAAGAGGAAGCGTTGACACATCCAAAGAAAAATTTCATCTTAAAAGCTGTTGGTACAGAAGAAACGATTGAACCAGACTTTTATGAAGTTGATTTAGCATCAGAATCGTATTTACTCATTTGCTCTGACGGTTTAAGCAATAAACTTACAGTGTATGAAATGGCGTCAATTATTACGTATCCAGATTTAATAGAAGAAAAAGGAAGGAAACTTGTGGAATTAGCAAATGCAAGCGGGGGAGAAGACAATATCTCCCTCGTGCTACTCACAAGGCAAGATGAGGAGGTGTAAGTATGCTTGTAGGTAAACGAATTAGTGACCGCTATAAAATTATAGGGCTTATTGGTGGCGGTGGTATGTCCAATGTTTATTTAGCACATGACATGATTTTAAACCGTGATGTAGCGATCAAAATATTACGCTATGATTTTACCAATGAGGATGAATTGCATCGCCGTTTTCAACGTGAAGCACTTTCTGCTACAAGCCTTACACATCCAAATATCGTTAGTGTTTATGATGTAGGTGATGATGGTGATCTACATTATATTGTGATGGAGTATGTCCAAGGAAAAACATTAAAGCAGTACATACAGGAATTTGCACCGATTTCTCCTGCCAGAAGTGTGCATATTATGAAGCAGTTAACATCGGCAATTGCTATTGCTCATGAAAATCATATTATCCATCGTGACATTAAACCTCAAAATATTTTAATGGATGCTGAAGGCAATGTGAAAATAACTGATTTTGGCATTGCAATGACGCTTAGTGCAACGTCATTTACACAAACGAACTCTGTACTTGGAACGGTGCATTATTTATCACCAGAACAGGCTCGTGGTGGTACGGCAACAAACAAATCTGATATTTATGCACTTGGCATTGTTTTATATGAATTATTAACAGGGGAATTGCCATTTTCAGGCGAGTCAGCTGTTTCTATCGCGCTCAAACATTTACAATCTGAAACACCGTCAGTTCGTGCATTCGATGCTACAATTCCACAAAGCTTAGAAAATGTTGTGCTAAAAGCTACAGCAAAAGATGCTTCTCATCGTTATTCAACTGTAGAAGAAATGCAAGCAGAATTAGAGACAGTTCTATCGCCAAATCGTATTAATGAACCGAAGTTTGTCATACCGGTAGATAATGACGTGACAAAGGCTATTCCGATTATAAAAGAGTCAACTATACGTAACGATGAAGATTTAACGAAGACAAGAGCAATCGAACCAATTGCAGTATCAAAGCCGAAACCCGAAGTTACGAAGCCTGTTGAAAAGATAGCACCTGTAAAGAAAAAGAAAAAGAAAAAATGGCCAATATATGTTGCTGGACTAGTAATAGCAGCTATCGCCATTTTCCTATTTGTCTTTTTCGCCACAGATTTATTTAGCCCGAAAAAAATATCTGTACCTAATGTGGCTAATTTGACAATTGAGGAAGCTACTAAGAAATTAGAGGCTGAAGGCTTTACTGTTAGTGGTGAACATCAGGAGCGTTATGATGAGAACGTTGAAAAAGATAAGGTCATTGAAACAGACCCTGCGGAGGGGACGGAGCGTGTCAAAGGTGCGGAAATAGACTTAATCGTCAGTCTTGGAATAGAGACGACGAAAGTGGAAGATTATAGAGGACGGCAAATTAGCCAAGTCGAATCAATGATAAAGGGTAAATTTTTAGATCCTCAAATTAACTATGCTCATTCAACAGAGCCAGAAGGAACAATTATTGAACAAGAGCCGCAACCACAAGAAGAGGTAATCGCTAAAGATACATCGATGAAATTTACGGTGAGCGCAGGTATACAAATGGTTACCGTAGATAATGTTGTGAATTACACGAAGGATCAAATGAATGAGTATGTAAGTAGAAAAGGCTTAAAATGGCGTATTGCTCGTGAAGACTATAATGATACAGTAGCTGCTGGGAGTGTTATTTCCCAATTGACAAAAGCTGGGGCTGAAGTTGAAGCAGGGTCTACAATAGCTGTTGTCATAAGTAAGGGACCTGCTGAAAAACCTGTGAAAACTTATGTGAAAACTGTTGTGATTCCATATGAACCAACAGAGGAAGGTATTGAACAACAAATTCGAATTGAAGTTCAAGATAAAATCCATACAATGGCAAAACCATATGATGAGTTTCCTATTACGAGTGAGAAGGAATACAAAATACAATTTGTCGTTGAAGAAGGTCAACAAGTAGCCTATAAAATTTTACGTGATTCGCAAATCATAGCTGAAGATAGTTTCGGTTATGATGATATTAAATAAG
Source organism: Lysinibacillus sp. 10T31 (assembly GCF_056394365.1). NCBI lineage: Bacteria > Bacillati > Bacillota > Bacilli > Caryophanales > Bacillaceae > Lysinibacillus > Lysinibacillus sp. 10T31. Next base: position 191,024 of record NZ_JBFTHS010000002.1, on the reverse strand, counting down.
GGGGAATTGGATGGCGCAAGGCCAAATACGTAAAGCATTAAGCGGTTATTACTATGTATATGATGGAGAACAACTAATACAATGTCGAGGACGTGGGGTATTTCGTAATCGCGGGGAATCCCCACTCGTTGGCGACATTGTAGAATATACACTAGAAACAAAAGGTTCAGATGGTACTATTCAAAAAATTATGGAACGTCAAAATGAGTTAGTGCGTCCTCCGATTGCTAATATTGATCAAGGTATTCTTGTGTTTTCTGTAAAAGAACCTAATTTTAATACAATTTTACTGGATCGATTCCTAGTTGTTTTAGAGTCATTTCATGTTTATCCGATTATTTGTTTAACAAAGATGGATTTGCTAGAAGATCATGAACGTGAGGAATTGCAAGGCTATATAGCAGATTATGAAAACATGGGTTATACCGTGCTACAAACCTATAAGGATGAGGATGAATTAGTTGATCGTCTACAGCCTATTTTAAAGGAAAAAACTTCTGTATTAGCAGGGCAATCTGGAGTTGGGAAATCCACACTACTAAATACATTGATTCCAGATTTAAATTTAAAAACTGGAATTATTTCACAAAGCTTAGGGCGTGGAAAACATACGACTCGCCATGTCGAATTAATCGAGGTATGTGACGGATTATTAGCAGATACTCCAGGATTTAGTTCATTTGATTTTGATGAGATAGAAAAAGAAGAATTAGGCGCATGCTTCCCTGAAATGGCCCGTATTGCAGAGAATTGTAAATTTAGAGGCTGTTTACACTTAAAGGAACCTAAATGTGCAGTAAAGGCAGCGGTAGAAGCGGGAGAAATTCGTGACTATCGTTATAAACACTACGAACAATTTATGCAAGAAATTATGGATCGAAAGCCGAGGTATTAATGATGATACAAATAGCACCATCAATTTTAGCAGCTAACTTTGCTAAATTAGGAGAAGAAGTAAAAGAAGTAGAAAAGGCTGGGGCACAGCTTATTCATATCGATGTTATGGATGGTCATTTTGTGCCAAATATTTCTTTTGGATCTATTGTATTAGACGCCATTCGTCCTTTAACTGATTTACCGCTAGACGTTCATTTAATGATCGAAAATCCGGATCAATATATTGAACAATTCGCCAAAGCAGGAGCAGACTATATAACGGTGCATGTAGAAGCTTGCCGCCATTTACACCGTACAATTCAATTAATTCGCTCATTTGGAGTTAAACCTGGTGTTGTATTAAATCCACATACACCAATAGAATCTATTCAACACGTTTTAGAAGATATTGATATGGTGTTGTTCATGACAGTGAATCCAGGGTTTGGTGGGCAAAAATTCATTCATTCTGTTGTCCCAAAAATTGAAGCATTAGCAGCTATTATAAAAGAACGTAATCTCGATATTGCTATAGAGATTGATGGTGGTATTAATGCAGAGACTATTATTCCGTGTGCCAAAGCAGGAGCAACAATTTTTGTAGCTGGTTCCGCTATTTATAGTAAAGAAGATCGTTCTGCGGCCCTACAGGAAATTTTAGCTGCTGGTGAGGCAGCGATTCAAGGATGACAGTAGTCGTTGTTTGTGCAGGTGGGCCAAGAGCGGAACTCTGTTCATTTAGTCCGTATAAAGAACAAAGTGATGTGTTATTTATCGGAGCAGACCGAGGGGCGCTATATTTAATCGAGCAAGGAATCACACCACATGCCATAGTAGGAGATTTTGACTCACTATCGCAAGAGGAATACGAGCTGGTGATGGCACATACAAATGATAGACAACGATTTCAGGAAGAAAAAGATGAAACAGATACGGACTTAGCGTTATTAAAAGCCTTGACCTATACACCGCTAGAAATTGTACTTACAGGTGTTACAGGTGGTCGTTTAGATCATTATGAGGCAGCAGTTCGTTCGATTTATCGTTTGCATAAAGAGCATCCGCAGGTAGTATTGAAGATTATTAATCATGCAAATATGTTGCAATTTTTAATGCCAGGCACACACACCATTGAAGCAAACGAGCAATACCGTTATTTGTCTTTCTTTGCACACGAAGAGCCAATTAAAGATGTGACATTAAGGCATGTAAAGTATGAAACAACAAATGAAGAAATCTCTCTTGGTACATCTCGCTTTACAAGTAATGAAATAATAGGTGATTCAGGGTCTATATCTTTTTCGCAAGGCATATGTTTAATGATAAGAAGCATAGATTAGCGTAAGGGGGAGAGAGTCCTGAAAGTATATACATTTCAACTACCGAAATTTGTAAGTAGTATTACGCGTACATGTATCAACATTTTTAAAAAAGAAAAGAAAGTAAAAAAATCCGACTAACACTAGTCGGATTTTTTTATGGTGTTGAAAAACAAAATGGTCAAGGAATTCTTTGTAAATATTGTGGTGGGTGATTTCCGTTCCAGGCTACTCGCTTTGTCGCTGACGCTTCGCTTTCGCGCAGAGCAGAGCTTCCTGTGGGCGAGCGTCGAGCCGCTGCTCTCCGTGCAGGGTCTCGCCTGTCTCGCTTTCCCACGGGAGTCGAGTAGCCTTCCACTCCAATCAGCGATAGCGTAGAACTTTTGTTAAAGAACGCTATGGCTACTCAACATAATCAAACAGAAGAAACTTATAACAATAATGCTATTGTACACCTGATCTTGCTGACGCTACGTTAACACTACGCTTTCGCGAGAGGGTACATACTATGAGAAGTGGTTGATTGGAGTGGAGACTGGGCGACTCCTTGGGGATCAGCGTCACAGATGAGACCCTGGAGCGAGCAACGCGAGTGAAGCGGCTCATCGGACGCCCCCAGGAAAGCGCTCAGTCGGAACGGAAATCAACCCCTAGCTTTGCTAAAGAATTATACGTAACTGCCATTCTGCATAGGCGTTTTGTTGTGCTGCTATATGTAATGAAAGCCGCTAGGAATTACTATGAGATGTAATTCCTAGCGGCTTAGTCATTTTCTATAATTACTCACAAAGGCGGTTAGTTTGCCTAGTTATTGAGACAGAAAAAAATCGATTTGCGCCAAATGCGAAATCGATTTTTTGGAAGCGACGATTAAACGCGCTCGATTTTACCTGATTTTAATGCACGAGTAGAAACCCATACACGTTTTGGTTTACCGTCTACTAAGATACGAACTTTTTGAAGGTTAGCACCCCAAGAACGTTTGCTAGCGTTCATAGCGTGGGAACGGTTGTTACCAGTACGAGCTTTACGCCCAGTGATTACACATTGTTTTGGCATGTTGTATTCCCTCCTTACTGTTAATGCTGAAAGATTATTATTTCAGTTCGGTATTTCACATACCATAATAATTTAACATACCATGACGTTCAGTGCAATAGTTTTCACATAACCTTTCAAGAAAAAAACCTTTACAGACAAAAAATACTTGTTAAAAAAGTGGTATTAATTGGCTCATCATCAAAAGTTATGGATATGACATTTGCTAAAACGTATGCCGTTTATCTTTATTCAGTAGAAGGCTCCTACCTCTAAAGGTGGTGAGATGAATTCAGATATGGTTCCTTTACATTGGCTGTCCAAATAACTCTGAAGAAAACCCTATTGATTAAAGTTTCACTTTATTTTCCACGGTAGCCAAGCTTCATAGAAACTCGTTTACCAGTTTCCATTAAACGCTCTGTAAGGATATTAATATGTTCTGCTGAAACGTTAAAGCTAACAAAACCTATACTCACTGCACCGATTACTTCATTGAAACCATTTAAAATAGATACTGCAATGGAGGATGTTCCTGCAGTTCTTTCCCCATGACTAATGGCAAATCCTTGTAGTCTTATTCGTTCAAGCTGTGCCTCTAATTCAGTGATTTCTTCATGAGGAATAAGCTGTTCAATAATTGCCCTTGCTTGAGAAACGGGCATTGTGGCTAAAATTGCTTTATTTGCAGCTCCAATATGCATCGGAATACGAATACCTAGCTGATCGTAAATACGAATGGGATTAGCTGCACTGTCTATTCTTTCGATAATAATTGTATCTAAACCAGCGGGCTTACTTAAATAGACACTTTCCTCGACTTCTCTTGCTAAACGCTCTAATTCAGGCCTAATTTTACTAATATAGTCCATCGTATCATACACTTGTAAGCCAAGTTCCATCCATATTGTACCAAGTCGATATTGTTTAGTTTGATCGTCTTGTTCAATCATTCCTTCCTTGATCATCGATTTTAAAATTCTATGTAGTGTACTAAGTGGTAAATTGCATTTTGTCGAAAGCTCTGAAATGGACAAGCTGTTTTCACTTGCTTCAGAAGCCAAAACTTTAGCGATTGTCATAGCTCGTTCTAATAATTGCATTCAAGATCCACCTCTCCTTCATTTATTTTATTTTTAATCCTTGTCTACGTCTAGCTACATAATCGTTAATATCTATTTCGTTATGCTTCTGGTCTAAAAAGAATGAATATAGAAATTTTTCTAAATATATTGACAGTATACCTTAAAACACATATATTTTTCATATAAACTTTCCTCTTGACGGAAACGTTTTCCACTACACGGAAAAGGGGTGAAGGGAATGCATTATTGTTCGTCAATGTATGCACCTTTGAAACACGTAATAGTAAAACATCCAAAAGATGCTTTCCGAAGCCAAGAGCATCTTAGTGATGAATGGAAAACATTTAACTACTTATCAGAGCCTAACTATGATGAGGCTCAAAAAGAATATGCTGAATTTATGAGTATTCTAGAAAAGTATGTTAAAAAAATTGATTTTTTATCAGAATCAGATGAAGTGGGGTTGGACTCGCTGTATGCGCATGATCCTGTAAAGTTCACACCAAATGGCGCCATTATCTTGAAATCTGGCAAAACATTAAGACAGCCAGAGGCAGCTGTTTATAAAGCATTTTTACAGGAAAAGGGCATTCCAGTTATCGGAGAATTGACTGGAGAGGCTGTATCGGATGGTGGTGATATCGTTTGGCTTGATGATCGCACGCTTGTTGTAGGTCGAGGCTATCGAACGAATGATGAAGCTATTCGTCAGCTAAAGGACATGACGGAGGATATTGTCGACGAATTCATTGTTGTGCAGCTACCGCATGATTTAGGTGAAGCGGAATGTTTACACCTAATGTCCTTTATTAGTATGGTGGACAAGGATTTAGCGGTTGTGCATTCTCGATTAATGCCAGTTTTTTTCCGTCAGCTTTTAATCGAACGAGGTATTCAATTAATTGAAGTTCCGAAAGAAGAGTATGATGCGCTAGGCTGTAACGTTTTAGCACTTGCACCTAGAGTATGTATGGTTCCGAATGGAAATCCAATTACAAAGCAACAATTACTTAATGCAGGCGCAACAGTTTATGAATATAAAGGAAATGAAATTTCACTAAAAGGAACAGGTGGACCAACATGTCTAACTTGCCCAGTAGTAAGAGGATAAAAGGAGATGAAGTGAAATGTTTAAAAATGTTATTGTAAAAAATCCAGGAAATAGCTATGTAAAAGGTTTAACGACTAGTGACTTAGGAAAACCGATTTTAGAAGAATTATTTAAGCAGCATGAAAAATATGTTGAAGCTTTAAAGAAATGTGGCGTTGAGGTTACACAGCTTCCAGCAAATGAAGCCTTCCCAGATTCAACATTCGTAGAGGATACAGCTGTTTTAACACATGAATTTGCCATTATTTCAAATCCAGGGGCAGAAGCTCGTAATCGGGAGATTGAAGAAATCGAACCAGCTGTTAAAAAGTTCTATGAAAATTTATATTATATCGAAGGCTCAGGAACACTTGATGGCGGAGATGTATTGCAGGCAGAAAAGAAATTTTATGTTGGCATCTCTGATCGTACGAATGAAGAAGGAGCTCGACAATTTAAAGAAATCGTTGAAAAAGAAGGCTATGAGGCAACGATTATTCCGTTAAAGGAATTTTTCCATTTAAAAACGGGCATCGCATATGTTGGTGAAAATCGTATGGTACTAGCAGGAGAGTTCATCGACCATCCTGCATTCGAATCCTATGAAAAAATAATTATTCCAAAAGAGGATGAGTATTCAGCGAACTGTATTCAAGTAAATGATTATGTCATTATTCCAGCAGGCTATCCAGAAACAAATCGTAAATTAAATGATTTAGGCTACCAAACAATTGAGCTTGAAATGTCTGAATTTAGAAAACATGATGGTGGGCTAAGCTGCTTGTCATTACGTTTTTAATTCAATACCCAATCAATTTAGGATATAAATTGATTGGGTACTTTAGTAGAATTGATATCAGAATATTCGATATATTAATAGCAACTAGAGAGTAGGGATGGATGTTGAATAAAGGGGAACAACGGCAAGATATTCAATTAAATCGTTCAATGAAAAGTCGTCATTTATTAATGCTTTCGCTCGGTGGAGTTATTGGAACAGGACTATTTTTAAATGTTGGCTACACAATTAATCAGGCAGGTCCAGGAGGAGCATTAATTGGTTATTTATTTGGTGGCTTAATATTGTACATGGTAATGAATTGTCTTGGAGAATTAGCTGTTTACATGCCTGTAACTGGTTCTTTCCAAACCTATGCAACACGCTTTATCAGTCCTTCAGCAGGATTTTCTTTAGGATGGATGTATTTTGTCGGGTCAGCTGCCACAGCAGGGGTAGAATTTACTGCAGCGGGAATTTTGATGCAACATTGGTTCCCGAATGTCCCAGTTTGGCTATGGTGCGCGGTATTTATGGTACTGTTATTTACTTTAAATGCATTAACAACTAGAGGCTTTGCAGAGGCAGAGTTTTGGTTTGCAAGCATTAAAGTCATTGCGGTGATTGCATTTATCATTATAGGAGTTGCTGCAATCTTTGGATTGATTCCACTAGCTGATCGTCCAACACCAAATTTTACGAATTTAGCACCGTCTGGTTTATTCCCAGCAGGTATTACAATCATATTTGTCACGATGATGAATGTTATCTTTTCTTATCAAGGTTCTGAACTTGTCGGTATTGCAGCAGGAGAAACTGAAAATCCAGAAAAAAATATTCCTCGGGCAATAAAAACAATACTTTTTAGAATTGTAGTTTTCTATATTGCTTCGATTATTGTTTTATCTGCCATATTCCCTTCATCGGAGCTTGGACTACTGGAAAGTCCTTTTGTCACATTGATGAATTTAGCTGGCGTTCCATATGCTGCTGGCATTATGAACTTTGTTATTCTAACAGCGATATTATCAGTAGGTAACTCATGTTTATATGCTTCAACACGTTTATTATGGTCGATGTCAAAAGAGGGAATGGCTCCTAAATTATTTGGACGACTAACGAAAAATAAAGTGCCATTAAATGCACTTATTTTCACGATGCTTTTCTCGCTGCTTTCTTTATTAACGAGCGTAATGGAAGCAGATGCAGTATTTGTTTTACTCATGTCTATTGCAGGGATTTCTGTAACAATTTCATGGATGGGAATATGCGCATCTCAATTGATGTTCCGATATCGTTATGTGAAAGCAGGAGGAGATGTATCTGAATTAAAATTTAAAACTCCATTTTATCCATTGATTCCAGTGTTTTGTATTATTTTTTGTACGCTAATTCTTGTCTTTTTAGCATTCGATCCTACACAAAGAGTTGGTTTACTATATGGGATTGGATTCTTTATCGCTTGCATGATTTTCTATAAATTAAAATTGAGTAAAACAAATACAGTTTCTTCTGAGTTAGAAATAAAAAATGAGGAATCACTTGATATACATTGATATGTATTCAGTGTTGAGAAGATCGGATAAAGGAGAATTTTTATGAATGTTTATCTTTGGAATACACCTGAAAAGCTACGCGCGTTATTATGTGAAATTGTCAGTTGGGAAAGTAGGACATTAACAAAAGGTGAACATGAATTTGCCTATAAATTAAAAAATAAATTGCAAACGCTTTCTTATTTTCAGAAAAACCCGGAATTTATTGAATTACATGATGCGGGTCTTGAACGTAATGCTGTGACTGCCTTGTATAAGCATCCATATGCAACAGAAACGGTTGTGTTAATAAGTCATTTTGATACTGTCCATACCGAAGAATATGGTGAGCTGGAACCATTAGCCTTCTACCCTGAAGAGCTTACAAAAAAGCTAATGGAACCTAAATACAAAAAAGATTTACCGGAAGCCGCAAGAATTGATTTGGAATCAGGCAACTACTTATTCGGTCGTGGGACGATGGATATGAAAATGGGGCTTGCTTTGCATATGCAGTTGATTGAAAAGGCAAGCATCGAAAAATGGCCAATTAATCTTATTTTAACGGCTGTGCCAGATGAAGAAGTGAATTCTGCTGGGATGCGTGCAGCAGTTGTAGAACTTGTCAGGCTTCGTGAACAGCATGGACTCTCTTATAAACTATTTTTAAATAGTGAGCCTTCTTTTTCACAAGGCCCAGCTGATATCAATGAATATATTTATTCAGGAACTATCGGTAAAATTATGCCTGCTGCCTTATTTTATGGAAAAGAGACTCATGTGGGGGAGCCATTAAAAGGAATGACAGCAAATTTTATTGCCTCATACATGACGCAGCATATGGAGTGGAATCCAATTTTCCGTGAATCAGATCTAGGTGAAAGTACACCATTACCTGTATCCTTACAATTAAAAGATTTGAAAAGGGAGTATTCTACACAAACACCTTATCGTGCAGCAGCCCTTTATAATGTGTTTTTATTAAAGCGCACGGCATCGGAAGTAATGGATATTTTTGAACAAGTTGCATTAGAAGCAATGTCAGCTTGTAATGAACAATATAAACGAATTTGTGAGCGGGAAAAGGTACATGGCGTAGGTGAAGTAAAGGTACTTCGTTTTGAGGCACTTTTAGAGTATGCGGTCAAGAAATTAGGAACTGAGGAAGTAAGTTTAATAAAAAAACAGGTTCTTGAAAATAGTGCATGGGATGATCGAGAGAAGTCTATTCGCATCGTGGATCAGTTAATGATTCGTTGCCAGGAACTAGCACCAGCGACAGTGTTGTTATATGCGCCACCTTACTATCCTGCGATTAATTCATCCGATCATCCCTTAGTCGTTCAATCGATAGAATTAATGAAGAAGACAGCCAAAACATTTGATATTGAAGTAGAGCAAATTCATTATTTTAATGGTATTTGTGATTTGAGCTATGTCAATTATTCCGATGACTCAAATGAATGGACAGCATTCGAGCGCAACACACCTGTTTGGGGAGACACGTACAGTATTCCATTTGAAGCAATGTCTGCATTACAGGGTCCAGTTTTAAACGTAGGACCTTTTGGCAAGGATGCCCATCAAAAGACGGAAAGATTACATGTAGATAGCGCTTTTAAGGAAATGCCAGTGATGCTTGACACGCTTATAAAAAGCCTATATTAATTTCATGGATAAAGTGATTCAAATGAATAAAGAAACCCGTCTTATTGTTGTTCTATAAAGAAAAAAATGTAAAAGCTGATACTATGAAAAAAGTATCGGCTTTCATGTTTTGAAAAACTATTGGGGGCGTCGGGGCAACAGATGTTTTTTGTGCGAAAGCGAAGCGACAGCAACAGATGTTTTTTGTGCGAAAGCGAAGCGACAGCAACAGATGCTTTTATTTACTAAAACAAAGCTGCAGTAAGTACAATCGAATCACTGTTATTAAAAAAGTTGGTGTTATGATAAAGCATCAGCTTTTTTATTTTTTTCGAAAATGCTTTTACAGTGAAAGCAGAATGCTTGCTATTGCATAATACGAAAATCTGTTTTTTGAGCTTTTATTAGAAGGTGGAGTTAATTCGTCATTTTTCAACAATTTTGCAAAGACTACTTGTATTTTCCCTTATTTAGGGATACAAATAGGACATATTATTTGAAAGATTGTCATTAGGAGCGGACGTTATGGAAAATCAAGAAAAGCTAGCTCTCTCTATACAAAAAGAAATGATTCAATTTAATTTAAAACGTATGCGAACAGTGGCGTGGGCAATGATGTATATATCAGCCATCATTACAATTATTCATTACGGTGAGGTCTTTTTTTCAAAAACAGAAAGAGCGATGGTGCCAGCTTATATTGTCATCCACATTATACTGTTTTATCTAGATTTAGCGGTGTTATTATTTGTAAGAGAAAAGAAAATTAAGGTTACATCTCTTAATTTACGAAAATACGAATATATCTTACTTGCATATATTTATACTATATTGGTATTAATTACTGTAATAACGTTAATGGACGTTTATTTCTTTAAACATGCGGCTCTTTATGAGGTGTTGTTTTTATTGATTTGTACTGTTTTTTCTATCCCTTTCCTGAAATTTTTTTGGATTACGTTCATAACAGTACCACCAATTATAATAAGTACATATTTGAGTGTTGGGATATCAGGTGAAAGTATTAAAATATTTTTACCGATGGCCCTTATTATTCCCATAGGACTAATTATTCAGCGATATATTTATAAAGTGCAAAGACAATTTATGAAACAACATATTTTATTGCAAGAAGAAATGAAAAAATCCAAGAATTTGTAAAAATTATTAGCTGAGAAAAATAATGAACTATCGGAGCAAGCATTTCGGGACACATTGACTAATTTGCCTAATCGAAGAGCTTTTAATAATAAATTGATACAAATAGGGCAACAACTTAGTAAACCAAAATCTTTATCTGTCATGATGATTGATATTGATTTCTTTAAAAACTTAAATGATTATTATGGTCATTTACAAGGTGACGAAGCTTTAATAAAAGTGGCAGCTCTATTAGATGAAATTGCAGAAAAGTATAATGCATTCGCAGCACGTTGGGGAGGCGAAGAGTTCGTAATCGTTAGTCAGCATGCTGCTAAATTTTCAGAGCATGTGTGTGAGGAAATTTTAGAGGATGTACGCCACTTAAATATACGTCATGAGCATTCAAAAGTAGCTGATATTGTAACAGTCAGCATCGGGATGTGTCATGCCAAAATCTCCAATAACGAGCAATTGAAAACATGCTGTGAATTAGCTGATCAAGCACTATACACAGCAAAACAAAACGGTCGTAACAACTTTTACAGTAAAAGTGGAAATTTCGATGAAGATGTATGTTTACCTCTTTAATGTCAGTAAAACGTTGATACAATGCGCTTTCATGCCTTCTAAGGTTGCTTAATGCATAACGAAAGTGTTACAATATCATTTAGTCAAAAAGAGCCAAGGGGGCATTTCTATGTCAATTGAATTAAACAATGAATTCGGCCAAATTGATATTTCAACAGATGTACTTGCACAAATAGCTGGTGGCGCTGCTGTAGAATGCTACGGTATTGTTGGCATGGCATCTAAACATCAAATTCGTGATGGTCTAACTGATATTTTACGTAAAGAAAATTTTGCAAAAGGTGTTGTTATTCGAAAACAGGACGACGATTTACATATTGATATGTACATTATTGTTAGTTACGGGACAAAAATTTCGGAAGTTGCTTATCAAGTACAATCGAAAGTGAAATATACAGTGGATAAAACATTGGGTATGAGCGTGAAATCTGTCAATATCTTTGTGCAGGGCGTTCGTGTAGCGAATGATTAAGAGGAGGAACTAATTCTAATGCAGTCTTTAGACGGAATAAAGTTTGCAGAAATGGTGCAAATGGGTGCCCATCACCTATTCCAAAATGCAAATTATGTTGATTCATTAAATGTATTTCCAGTACCAGATGGTGATACAGGAACGAATATGAACTTATCGATGACATCTGGGGCAAAGGAAACAGAGCAGTATGCGTCAGAACATATCGGCAAAACAGCTCAAGCTTTATCAAAAGGTTTACTTATGGGAGCACGCGGAAATTCAGGCGTTATTTTATCGCAGTTATTCCGTGGCTTTGGTAAATCTATCGAAAAAGAAGCGACAATTGATGCCAAAGGCTTTGCCGGTGCCTTCCAAGCAGGCGTAGAAACTGCTTATAAAGCAGTAATGAAACCAGTTGAAGGAACGATTTTAACAGTTGCACGTGAAGCGGCGAAAAAAGGTGTAGAAGTGGCAGAAACTGAAACCGATATCATTGCGGTGATGGAAGCATTTACTGCTGAAGCACAAGCTTCGTTGCAACGTACACCTGAACTTCTACCTGTTCTAAAAGAAGTAGGTGTTGTAGATAGTGGCGGTCAGGGTCTTTTATTTGTGTATGAAGGATTTTTAGCATCCTTAAAGGGCGAGCCATTACCGGTGAAAAATGAAGCAACTTTAGATGATTTAATTAATGCAGAACATCATAGAGCACAAGATTTCATGAATACTGTGGATATTGAATTTGGTTATTGTACAGAAATCATGGTACGTTTTGAAGAAGGAAAAGAGCCATTCAGCGAAGAACAATTCCGCAATGAATTAAACCCTCTGGGTGATTCTTTACTCGTTATTTCAGATGAAGAAATTGCAAAAGTGCATATTCATTCTGAACAACCAGGCGCTGTTTTAGCAATGGGTCAAAAATATGGTAGTCTCATTAAAATTAAAGTCGACAATATGCGTGAACAACATTCTGCCATTGTTGGTGAGGATCATAAAGCACCTTCTTCAGCTAAAAAAGCAGAAAAGCATCCATATGCAATTGTAACGATTGCAATGGGCGAGGGAGTTGCAGAATTACTTCGTTCAATCGGTGCCTCTTATGTTATTGAAGGCGGTCAAACAATGAACCCTTCAACTGAAGACATTGTGAAGGCAGTACAAGAAATTGGTGCTGAAAAAGTATTGATTTTACCAAATAACAAAAATATCGTGATGGCAGCAGAACAAGCAGTAGAGCTTTTAGATATAGAAGCTGCTGTAGTGCCAACGAAAACAATCCCTCAAGGTATGGCAGCGATTTTATCGTTTAATCCAGAGGCGGCAGTTGAAATGAACCAAGCAACAATGACAGAAGCCTTTGCAAATGTTAAAACAGGCCAAGTAACTTATGCAGTTCGAGATACATCTATAGATGGTGTAGAAATTCATAAGGATGATTTCATGGCTCTTGCGGAAGGGAAAATTGTATTATCTACTCCAGCTTTAAAAGATGCTGCTGAGAAGGTAATTACTGATTTAGTGGATGAAGATGCAGAAATTGTAACAGTCATCTATGGTGAGGATACAACGAAAGAAAACGCCTCAGAATTAGTGAAATTTATTGAAGAGAATTATCCAGAGGTTGAAGTAGAGTTATTTAATGGTAAACAAGGATTATATCCGTATATTATTTCAGTAGAATAATTCAATCTACTTTGCGCATAAGTAGACAAAGCAGTGCACAAGACGTGTACTGCTTTTGTTTATGGTACAAGGAGAATAGGGAATGAAAAACTATAAAATCAGCTAAGAATAAATGATTCGATGTATGTTTCCAGAGGACAACGAACTTGGAAATAATGGAATATCAGCATTTTTAAATCGCTGTTTATACGGAGTAGACAAAAGTAAATCAATATTTACACTGTGTAAATTATAGTCGTGTAAATTTTCTGAAAGTTGATAAAGAAGTGCTTTACTTTTATAGTAACTATCAAGCATGATATAAATAAAAAATCGATATTATTATATGGATAGAATAGAGGGGTGTTATTATGAAGTTTACTTCAGTATTTGATATTATTGGACCAGTGATGATTGGGCCTTCTTCTTCTCATACGGCAGGTGCGGCACGAATTGGACGCGTTGCTAGAGATTTATTTGGAAGACAACCAAAGTGGGCGAAAATCCACTTATATGGTTCGTTTGCTGAAACGTATAAAGGACATGGAACAGATGTAGCTTTGGTAGGGGGCCTATTAAATTACGATACATTTGATGAACGGATCAAAACAGCTTTTGCCGATGCGGAAAAAGCAGGCTTAGATTATGAGTTTATCCCAGAAACAGCAAATATGGAGCATCCGAATACAGCTCGCCTTGTGATTGGCGATGATGAAGGAGAGATGTCTGTCGTTGGTATTTCTATCGGTGGCGGTAAAATTGAAGTGAGTGAAGTTAATGGCTTCAAGCTACGTCTAACAGGTGGCATGCCAGCAATCCTTGTTGTTCATGATGATCGTGCTGGCTGTATTGCCAATGTGGCAAATTGCTTAGCGATGCATGCAGTCAACATTGGCCATATGGAGGTTTCACGTATAGAACGTGGTTTAACGGCCCTTATGGTGATAGAAATCGATCAAAACATTGAGGATAAAGTATTACAACAAATTTCTTTAATACCACATATTTCGAAGGTTTCTAAAATTAATAACTAAGGAGGTGCACGAATATGGACGTATTGTTTCATAATGTTCGTGAACTAGTTGAACGAGCGGAGCAAGAAGGAAAGCTAATTTCTGAAATTATGATTGAGCAAGAAATGTTAATAACTGGACGCACAAGAGAAGAAATTATACAGCAAATGGACAATAATTTAACGGTGATGGAAGAAGCTGTTGAAAGAGGCTTGAAGGGTGTAAAATCTGTAACGGGCTTAACAGGCGGTGACGCAGTATTACTTCAAAATTACATTGCGCAAGGCAAGTCGCTGTCGGGGGATTTATTATTAGACGCAGTAAGTAAAGCGGTTGCAACAAATGAAGTTAACGCGGCTATGGGTACAATTTGTGCTACACCAACTGCAGGCTCGGCTGGTGTTGTACCAGGGACACTGTTTGCAGTGAAGAACAAACTAAATCCGACACGTGAGCAAATGATTCGTTATTTATTTACATCGGGTGCTTTCGGCTTCGTTGTTGCCAATAATGCTTCGATTTCAGGTGCTGCTGGTGGCTGTCAAGCAGAGGTTGGCTCAGCTGCTGGTATGGCGGCGGCAGCGATTGTAGAGATGGCTGGTGGTACGCCACAGCAATGTTCAGAAGCATTTGCCATTACACTGAAAAATATGCTGGGGCTTGTTTGTGACCCAGTAGCGGGATTAGTGGAGGTTCCTTGTGTTAAGCGAAATGCTATGGGAGCGGCAAATTCCCTTGTGGCAGCGGATATGGCACTTGCAGGGGTCACAAGTCGCATCCCATGTGACGAAGTGATTGGTGCGATGTATCGAATTGGACAATCTATGAGTCCGAATTTAAAAGAAACTGCACGTGGAGGCCTTGCTGCAACGCCAACAGGTAAAGCTATTAGCAAAGCCATCTTTGATAATGGCAATTTAGAAAGTATCAAATCACTGCAAAAATAAAAATATTTAACACGCTTTTCCTAAGTGGAAGGCGTGTTTTTTTTGAGGCAATATAAATGAAAAGTTATATAATGATAATTGAATCTATATAAATGCGTAGCATCTATTGTTCAAAAATGTTAAACGCAAACAACAATATTATGAAAGCTAAGAGTAATCGTAAGAAAGGGGAAAACTCAAATGCTGAAAAATAGTATGGTTAAACGAATGATTGTAGGTAAAGTACTTGTGGTGAAAAAATTTGGAGGAGCTGTCGTGCAAGGTGACTGATTTAACGAGCCCCGTTACTAAATTAAAGGGAATCGGGAAAGAAACAGCAGGACATTTAGAGGCATTAGGCATCGAGACAATCGCGGATTTGTTATGGACGTTTCCGCATCGACATGAGGATTTTCGTTTAAAGGATTTGACACAAACACCACATAATGAACGTGTCACTGTTGAGTGTAAAGTTGAACGTGAGCCGACAGTTTTGTTTTTAGGTCGCAATAAATCACGATTACAAGTCACGGTGCTAGCGGGTCGTCATTTAGTTAAGGTTGTTTTTTTTAACCAAGGCTATTTGAAGCAGAAGCTTGTACCAGGAGCTATTATTACCGTTACAGGGAAATGGGACAGGGGTAGACAAGTAATCAATGGAACGTCTGTAACGTTTGGTCCTAAGACAGATCAGGTCGACTTTGAACCGGTTTACAGTTTAAAAGGTTTGATTCCGCAAAAGCGTTTTCGTAAATATATGCGCCAGGTGTTAGATGAGTTAGGTACAGAGATACCAGATGCTGTTCCGCAGCATTTACAGGCGGATTATAAGCTTGCTTCAATGCGAGATGGGCTTGAGGGAATTCATTTCCCTGTTGATGCAGGACATGCTAAACAGGCTAGAAGACGCTTTGCCTATGAAGAGTTACTAAACTTTCAACTACGTATTCAAGCGTTACGTAAAATCCGAAAGGACAGTGAGCACGGTACAGTTATACAGTTTGATTTGCAAAAGTTACGTGCCTTTATTACATCGTTACCCTATGAATTAACAGGTGCACAAAAACGCGTCGTTAATGAAATTTGCAAAGATTTGAAAGAGCCGCATCGTATGAATCGCTTACTTCAAGGTGATGTAGGGTCGGGGAAAACCGTTGTTGCGGCAATATGTTTATACGCAGCTGTAACTGCTGGTTTTCAGGGGGCCTTAATGGCGCCGACGGAAATTTTAGCTGAGCAGCATGCTGAAAATTTGATGGAATGGTTTGAGCCATTTGGCGTACGTGTTGCTTTACTATCTGGCTCGACAAAAGCAAAGGAGCGTCGTTTACTGTTAGAAGAACTGGCAAACGGAAACATAGATATTTTAATTGGTACACATGCGCTCATTCAGCCTGATGTCGTTTTTTACAAGCTTGGTTTTGTTATAACAGATGAACAGCATCGTTTTGGTGTAGAGCAGCGTAGAATATTGCGTGATAAAGGAGAAAATCCAGATGTTCTCTTTATGACGGCTACACCAATACCACGTACACTGGCAATTACAGCATTTGGAGAAATGGATGTTTCAATGATTGATGAAATGCCAGCAGGGCGTAAGCAAATTGAAACACATTGGATGAAAAAAGAGCAATTTGGCTCTGTTATGTCAAAGCTAGAATTAGAGCTTGCTGCTGGTAGACAGGCTTATGCTATTTGTCCACTGATCGAGGAATCCGACAAGCTGGATGTACAAAATGCTGTAGAAATCTATGAGCAGCTGGCAGCATATTTTAATGGACGTTACAATGTCGGATTAATGCATGGTCGCCTATCCGCGGATGAAAAAGACGCTGTCATGCGAGCTTTTAGTGAGGGAACTATTCACGTGCTCGTGTCTACAACAGTTGTCGAGGTTGGGGTTAACGTACCGAATGCAACTTTTATGATTATTTATGATGCTGAACGCTTCGGCTTAGCTCAGTTGCATCAGCTACGTGGGCGTGTTGGGCGGGGTGAACATCAGTCATATTGTGTGTTGTTAGCCGATCCTAAATCGGATGAAGGTAAAGAGCGAATGCAGTCGATGACGGAAACGAATGATGGCTTCCGCCTTGCTGAAAAGGATTTGGAACTACGTGGACCGGGTGATTTCTTTGGGCGCAAACAAAGTGGTTTGCCTGATTTTAAAGTAGCGGATTTAGTGCATGATTATCGAATACTTGAAACTGCGAGAAAAGATGCGACGGATATGCTTAAGACTGATGCTTTTTGGCATGATGATGAGTATAAATATTTACGTGAAATGCTTGAAAATTCAGGTGTTTTACAAGGGGAACGCTTCGATTAACTGAATATTTGATGCTCAATTAGGAATGTGAGCACTTGTTTTTAAAACAAGTCTTGCATTCTTTTTTTATACTCTATATACTGATATTAGTACCAAGTGCTAATAACAACTAAAAAGGTGGCGAATGATGTTGAGACGAACGAAAAAAGAGCGACAGCGACTATTATCCGAAACGATAGCTGATAATCCATTCGTCACAGATGAACAGCTAGCAACACAGTTTCAGGTTAGTGTCCAAACAATTCGTTTAGATCGTATGGAATTAGCGATTCCAGAATTACGAGAACGAATTAAAGATGTTGCTTCGAAAACCTATGAAAATGAAGTGAAATCTCTACCGATTGATGAAGTGATCGGAGAAATAATTGATATTGAATTGGATAATCGTGCATTATCTATTTTTGATGTAAAAGAAGAACATGTTTTTCAGCGCAATGGCATCGCACGTGGACATCATTTGTTTGCGCAGGCAAACTCATTAGCGGTAGCAGTTATTGACGACGAACTAGCATTGACAGTACATTCTAACATTACCTTTGTGAAACCTGTTAGAGCTGGAGATCGTGTTATTACAAAAGCAACCGTTATCGGACGTGATGAAAAAAGTCATCGTACAAAAGTAGAGTTAACGTCCACTGTTAACGGTGAAACAGTTTTTGTTGGTGAATTTGATATGTACCGCACGAAAGGTAAAGGTGAACAACAATGAAATTAGCGCTTGATGGAATGGGTGGAGACAACGCACCAAAATCAGTTGTTGAAGGTGCTTTATTAGCATTAGAGCAAATTCCAAATTTAGAAATTCAATTATATGGTCAGCAGCAAAAGCTTGAACCATTTTTAAAAATACATGATCGATTAACTGTAGTACATTGTGATGAAGTTGTCGAAGGAACAGACGATCCAGCACGCGCTGTTCGTCGTAAAAAGGATTCATCAATGGCAAGAATGATGGATGCCGTTGAAGAAGGAAAGGCGGATGCTTGTCTTTCAGCAGGTAATACAGGTGCTTTAATGGCAGGAGGCTTATTTAAAGTAGGACGTATTGAAGGGATTGCTAGACCTGCTCTAGCTACTACACTTCCTACTTTAGATGGTAAGGGCTTTTTAATGCTTGACTTAGGGGCAAATGCAGACGCGCGACCTGAGCATTTATTGCAATATGCGATTATGGGCGATATTTATGCGAAAAAGGTAGGCGGCTTACAAAAGCCACGTATCGGCTTATTAAATATCGGTACTGAGGATAAAAAAGGAAATGATTTAACGAAGGCAGCTTTTGGATTATTAAAAGAAGCGGATTTAAACTTTATCGGTAACGTTGAAGCTCGAGATTTACTTGAAGGGGTAGCAGATGTTGTTGTAACAGACGGCTTTACAGGTAATATGGTGCTGAAATCGATAGAGGGTACTGCTGGCGCGTTATTTTCAATGTTAAAAGAGGCGTTCATGTCTTCAACAAAAACAAAAATTTCGGCAGCGCTTATGAAAAATAATTTGCGTGACCTGAAAAATAAAATGGACTACACAGAGTACGGTGGTGCAGGCTTGTTTGGTTTACAAGCACCTGTGATTAAGGCACATGGCTCATCCAATGCCAAAGCAATATACAGTGCAATTCGCCAAGCAAATACGATGGTTGAGCATACAGTCATCTCGACGATTACAGATACAGTACGTCACTTAGAAATTGATTAACTTCTTTCAGCTGGTGTCCAAACACCCACTGAAATAGAGGAACTCAGTCTAAGAACGCCACGTCCTGTGGCAACGACTGAGTGACCAACATCATGCTGTGTTGTTGCTGTCGCTACGCTTTCGCACAGACAAAAACACGTTGCTGACGCTGCGTTAGCACTACGCTTTCGCGCAAAAAACATCATGTTGGTCTAAAGCCTCCGGCGGATGTCATGGAATCGGAAAGGAGTTCACATAGGATGTTAGCTTAAAATCATCGCATCCATGCGATAACGGCTAACTGACCTGCATCGGTAAAAACGCCACGTCCTGTGGCATTACCGAAATGACCGACATCGTGTCGGCCCTCACGCAGGCCTTAGCACAAAGCCGATTCCGGACGTAAATTATGCCGAGGTATAATTGATTAAAAAGGGGATTAATGAAAAATGACGAAAATAGCATTTGTTTTTCCGGGCCAAGGTTCTCAAGTAGTTGGGATGGGGCAAGAGTTTATCGAGAATGCGGCAGAAAGTAAAGCGTTTTATGAGCGTGCAAATCAATCGCTTGGCTTTGAGCTTTCTAAGCTTATGTTAGAAGGACCAGCCGAGGAGCTAACATTGACTTACCATGCGCAGCCGGCATTGTTAACTACTGGTGTGATGGTTGCAGAAAAATTACTTGCAGCAGGTATTAAGCCAAATTATGCAGCTGGACATTCACTTGGAGAATATAGTGCATTAGTAATCGCTGGTGTGCTTTCGTTTGAGGATGCAGTTTCTGTTGTGCATAAGCGTGGGCTTTATATGAATGAAGCTGTACCTGCAGGACAAGGTGCTATGGCAGCTATTCTAGGGATGGAGCTTGAGGCACTGCATGAAGTAACTGAAAAAGTTTCGGCAGCAGGTGATCCAGTTCAGGTAGCAAATGTAAACTGTCCAGGGCAAATCGTTATTTCTGGTACGAAGGAAGGCGTTGAAAAGGCGTCTTTAGCAGCGAAGGAAGCTGGTGCAAAACGAGCAATTCCTTTAGTTGTTAGTGGTCCATTCCATTCAGAGCTAATGCGACCATCATCTGATAAATTAAAAGCAGCGTTGGCTGATATATCGTTATCAGCTCCACAAATCCCAGTAATCGGCAATGTAATGGCGAAAGGATTAGAGGATGTTCCAGCTATTCAGCAAGAATTAGTAGAACAAGTATATAGCGCTGTGCAATGGGAAGCATCTGTGCGTGAAATGATTGCACAAGGTGTGGATGTCTTTATTGAGTGTGGACCAGGCAAAGTATTAAGTGGATTAGTGAAGAAAATTGATCGATCTGTTGCGACATACTGTGTTTATGATGAAGCATCATTAGAGGCTGTACTAGAAGCGGCGAAGGAGTGGACAATTAATGCGTAAATTAGAGGGTAAAGTAGCTGTTGTAACTGGTGCTTCACGTGGAATAGGACGATCTATAGCATTAAAGCTTGCTGATGAAGGTGCTAAAGTTGTCGTTAACTACAGCGGTTCACAGGCAAAGGCAGAGGAAGTTGTCGCGGCGATTCAAGAGAATGGCGGCGAGGCTATAGCCGTACAAGCGAGTGTTTCAAAGACAGAGGAAGTTTCAGCATTAATGGATGCAGCCGTGAAAACATTCGGCTCGCTTGATATTTTAGTCAATAATGCGGGTATTACTCGTGATAACTTGTTAATGCGTATGAAAGAAGATGAATGGGACGATGTACTAGATACGAACCTAAAAGGTGTTTTCCTTTGTACGAAAGCAGTAACACGTCAAATGATGAAGCAACGTGCAGGCCGTATCATCAATATTTCATCGATTGTCGGCGTAGCTGGTAATGCAGGGCAAGCTAACTACGTAGCTGCAAAAGCAGGTGTTATTGGGCTAACTAAAACAACTGCAAAGGAATTAGCTTCACGTAATATTTTAGTAAATGCAATTGCACCAGGCTTTATAGAAACTGAAATGACTGAGCAACTACCAGAAGATATAAAACAAAGTATGCTTACGCAAATTCCTCTAGCGAAACTTGGGCAGCCTGAGGATATTGCAAAGGCCGTAGCTTTTCTAGCTTCAGATGATGCTAACTATATGACAGGTCAAACGTTACATATAGATGGCGGTATGGTAATGTAATTTCAAATAGTCATAGATAATGATTTTTTGTATAATCATTGAGGGGAGGTGAATGTTTTGTCTACAGTATTAGAACGCGTAACAAAAGTAATCGTGGACCGTTTAGGTGTTGAAGAAAGTGAAGTTACTCTAGAAGCTTCTTTCCGTGATGATTTAGGTGCTGACTCATTAGACGTAGTTGAGCTTGTAATGGAGCTTGAAGACGAATTCGATATGGAAATTTCTGATGAAGATGCTGAAAAAATCTCAACAGTTGGTTCTGCAATTTCATACATCGAAAGTAAAATAAACTAATCGTTTAACTTTATATAGCAGAGATTAATCACCTCTACTGGTGCTGACATGGATGCGGTCATTATACAATAAATGTTTATGATTGAATAAAGTTAAAGCCTTTGGCAGAAATTACTCATGCTTTTCTTCGGTGTGAAGAGTAGATACTATGCTGAGGCATGTTTAAAAAGGGGACGAAATGGTTCGTTTAGCGAACTGTGATCGTCCTCTTTTTTTTATATTCATTCAGTAGAAGACATTCGCTTCTGAAGGTGGTAAGAAGAACTACAAGAGTCGTTCTTTTTTAGTAAGTGTCCTAACACCTACTGAGTGACCAACATCGTGTTGCTGCCGCTACGTTAGCACTGCGCTTTCGCACAAAAAACATTTGTTGGTCTAAAGCCTCCGGCGGATGTCACGGATTTTGAAACGAACGAATAAAGGATGTTAGCCTAAAACCTTCGCATCATGCGAAAACGACTAACTGACCTGCATCGTGCAGGCCTAGGCATAATTCAAAATCCGGATGCAATTTCGCCTTGGCGAAATTGACCTTGAAAAAATTAATTTCCAAAACATTGTATTTAAGTCGAAATACTTTTGCATAAATGCCTTGAAAAAGGTACACTTAAACGGTAGAAACTATTAGGAAGGCAGATTGTTCAATGGCTATGAAAAGAAAAGGAACTATGCAGAAATCTGGCGTGCTTCCTGAAAAAGTACGCAATCAATTCGAGCTGTTACAGCATGAATTAAATATCACATTTATTAATAAAAATTTATTGTATCAAGCATTCACGCATTCATCTTATGTGAATGAGCATCGCCGTAAATTGTTTACGGATAATGAGCGTCTTGAATTTTTAGGAGACGCAGTACTTGAACTGTCTGTTTCTAAATACCTTTTTGAGAAATACCCTCATATGAGTGAGGGTGAACTGACGAAGCTACGAGCATCCATAGTATGTGAGCCGTCACTTGTTATCTTTGCAAATGAATTAGGCTTTGGTCGCTTTGTTTTACTTGGAAAAGGTGAAGAATTAACAGGTGGACGGGAACGCCCAGCGTTACTTGCAGATGTATTTGAGTCATTTGTAGGTGCCCTTTATTTAGATCAAGGCTTACAAACGGTTGTGTGCTTTTTAGAACGAATCGTATTCCCGAAAGTAGAAGTCGGTGCTTTTTCGCATGTGATGGATTTCAAAAGTCAATTGCAAGAAATGGTACAGCAAACAAATAACGGCCTTCTTCATTATGAAATTATTGATGAAAAGGGTCCTGCGCATAACCGTACCTTTGTATCGAGCGTACTATTAAATGGGCAAGAGCTTGGTATTGGTCGTGGGAAATCAAAAAAAGAAGCCGAGCAGCAAGCTGCGCAATGTGCGATGCGTTCAATACGTGAGCAAACTGCAAAAGAGGAGGCTTAATAGATGTTCCTAAAACGACTCGAAGTGATTGGCTTTAAATCTTTTGCGGAGCGCATTGGAATTGATTTTGTACCGGGTGTTACAGCGGTGGTTGGACCAAATGGTAGTGGAAAAAGTAATGTCATTGATGCCATTCGATGGGTACTTGGGGAGCAATCGGCAAAGTCGTTACGTGGGGCAAAGATGGAGGATGTTATTTTTGCGGGCAGTGACTCACGTAAGCCACTAAACTTTGCAGAGGTAACGTTAATTTTAGATAACACAGATGAACAACTTGCTTTTTCATATACAGAAGTTAGCGTAACAAGACGCGTATACCGTTCAGGTGATAGTGAATATTTACTAAATAACCAGCAGTGTCGCCTGAAGGATATTACGGACTTGTTTATGGACTCAGGACTTGGGAAAGAGGCATTCTCCATTATTTCTCAAGGCCGTGTCGATGAAATTTTAAATAGCCGACCTGATGATCGTCGCTCAATTTTTGAAGAGGCAGCTGGCGTATTAAAGTATAAGCTAAGAAAGAAAAAGGCAGAGCATAAACTTGTTGAAACAGATGAAAATTTGTATCGTGTTTTAGATATTTTACATGAGCTAGATAGTCGTCTGGAGCCGTTAGAAATTCAGGCATCAAGTGCAAGAGATTATGTGCAAATGTCAACAGAGTTAAAGGATTTTGATATCGCTATCCTTGTGCACGATTTAAAAAATTGTGCACAATCTTTGCATGCTCTGAAAGCTGAGTATACGGAGCTATATGAAACGGAGCAAAAACAAGCTCATCATATTTCCTCGATAGAAAAGCAAACTGCAAGTATTCGTAAGCTTTTAAAAGAGCTAGATGATTATCTTGATACGACTCAGGCTGAGTTTGTTAATGCAACGATGGAGGTAGAGCGTTGGGATGGTCGTAAAGCGTTAATGGCTGAAAAGCGACAAAATGCTTCTAATCAACTACTTCAATTGAATACGGCATTACAAGAAGCAAAAGATGAGGTTGAGGCTCTTATAGCTCAAGAGCAAGAGAAAAAAGAAGTGTTCACTGATAAACAGCAAGAGATTACTGCGCTTAAACAAAGCATTAAGCAATTAGAACAATCTTTAAATCGCTCTGTTTCTGAAATTGAAGAAGAAATTGAAGAACAAAAAAATCGATATATCGATTCCTTAAACGAAGAAGCAACAGTTAAAAATGAATTAAAAAATATCGAACAACAGTTAGCGCAGCAAAAAGCGATGGCGACACGAATGTCAGACCAAACTGATGAAATCGGGCAAGAGCTTGCGCAAATTCTAACTGAAAAAGAGAAGTTAGTTGTTGCTCATACTACAACATCTAACGAATTGCAGGGAAAACTTGAGCAATATGAAGCGATGCAAATACAGCTTAAAAACGTCAATGCATCATTTAATGAAAAGCAGGATATGCTTTATAAAGCTTATCAGCATCAGCAACAACTAAAAGCTAGAAAAGATACGCTAGCTGAGCTTGAAGCAGATTTCTCTGGGTTCTTCCATGGAGTAAAAGAAGTATTATTAGCACGTGATAAAGGTGAACTAGCTGGGATTGAAGGAGCCGTTGCTGAGTTAATCCAAGTGGATGGGAAATATTCTCAGGCTATTGAAACAGCATTAGGGGCAGCTTCTCAGCATATTGTGACAACCAATGAACAATTTGCTCAACAGGCAATTCATTGGTTAAAACAAAAGAGAGCTGGACGCGCAACATTTTTACCTAAAACAGTTATCAAGTCACGGAAAATCAATCTATCTATGATTCAGCTAGCCACTGAGCATCCAGCATTTGTCCAAATGGCTGATGCACTTGTAACGTTCGATGAAAACAACCGCACAATTGTTGAGAACCTCCTTGGTAATGTTATCGTTGCATCGAGTTTAGAAGGTGCAAGCCAAATTGCTCGATTATGTGGGTTTAGATATCGTGTTGTAACACTTGAAGGTGATATCGTCAATGCAGGCGGTTCATTAACAGGTGGTTCAGTGAAGCAACAATCTTCACTCTTTACAAGAAAAGCGGAATTAGATGGTTTAATAGTAAAGCTAGAATCGTTGGAAGCATCTATTTATGGTGCTGAACAGGCTGTCTCAGTTGAGAAAGAGAAGCTTGCAACATTGCGAGACAAAGTAGAACAATTGAAGCTTGACGGTGAGCAACTACGAAAAGATGAAATGCAACAGGCGAGTCGTATACGCGAGCTAGAGGTTGGCGAGAAAAGCTTATCTGCACGAGTATCTTTTGCTTCTAATGAAACACAAGATGTAAAAACACGCGAAGAAGCATTGTTAACTCAAAAGGAAGCGGCGACGGTACGTTTAACGGCATTAGCAACAGAACTGTTAGAGATAAATGAAACAGTAGAACAACTAAGTAAGGTGAAGCTACAAAGTGAATCGGAGAAAGATGTACTTCGTGAGCAGTCAGCAGAAAAACGCTCGCAGTTAGCGGTTATGCAGGAGCAAATGTCACAAGTACAAATTGCTACAGCCGAGTTAGCCCTACAATTAAACAAATCTCGTCAAAAATTTGACAATATTTCTCAGGAAATAATCTGGCTTCAATCTGATGAATCGACAAAACTTTTAAGCGATGAAGAAGTGGATGAGCAAGTTGCTACGTGGAAAGTTAGAAGAGATTCGCTGCAGGACACTATTTCACAGAAAAAAGATGAAAAGGTAGCACAACAACAAGAGCTTACTACTTTAGAAGAACAGCTGAAGGAATTGCAACGTACACATAAAGGCTACCTTGAAGCGATACGTGCAAATGAATTGAAGCGAAGTCGCGTAGAATTTGAAATCAATAATTTCAATGAACAGCTTGAAGAAAACTATCAGCTAACATATGAGGAAGCTGAGGAGTTAGCCCTTGCAATTGAAGATGAAGAGCATATGCGACGTCGAGTGAAATTACTGAAGAAATCTATAGAGGAACTAGGTCCTGTTAATTTAAGCGCCATTGAGGAATACGATCGTGTACTTGAACGCCATTCATTTTTAACAGAGCAGCGTGAAGATTTACTTGCTGCACAAGAAACATTACATGAGGCTATTAAAGAAATGGATGAAGAAATGACGCTACGATTTAGCGAAACCTTCTATGCCATTCGAGAGCAATTTAAACGTGTATTCCGTGAATTGTTTGGTGGAGGACAGGCGGATTTAGTGTTATTGGACCCTCAAAATCTGCTAGAAACAGGTATAGAAATTGTAGCACAACCTCCAGGGAAAAAATTGCAAAACCTAAGCTTGCTTTCAGGTGGAGAACGTGCACTAACTGCAATCGCTTTATTATTCTCCATCCTAAATATTCGACCTGTACCATTTTGTATTCTCGATGAGGTAGAGGCGGCTTTAGATGAGGCGAATGTCGTTCGATATAGCCAATATTTAAAGAAATTTAGCCTTAATACGCAATTTATTGTGATCACACATCGTAAAGGAACGATGGAGGGAGCGGATGTGTTGTATGGTATTACAATGCAGGAATCTGGCGTATCTAAACTTGTATCAGTAAAATTGGAAGATGAACCCGTACTTGCGGAGCAAAGGAGCGAACAAGCATGAGTTTTTTTAAACGTTTAAAAGATAAATTGACAGGCAATCCCACCGAGGAAGAAAAAGTAGTAGCAATCAATGAAGAAGAAGCTGCTAAACAGAAGCAAGACGAAGCAACAGAGCCTGCTCAAATTGAAGCAACTATAGATGAAATGGAACAAGTCGAGGAAGTTTCTGTAACGGAAACCTCAATTGAAACAGAAACTCCTGTAGCAAGTGAAGAACAAGAGCAACAAGAGCAACAAGAAGTACAAGAGGTCGCAATAGTAGAAGAACCTGTAAAGGAGAAAAAACCTTCTGCATGGTCTATTACACAAAAGTTCAAGGCTGGTCTTGAAAAAACGCGTAATTCATTTACTTCTAAAGTAAACGACCTAGTTGCTCGTTATCGAAAAGTGGATGAAGATTTCTTTGAAGAATTAGAAGACTTATTATTACAGGCAGACGTTGGCTTTGAAACAGTAATGGAGCTAATGGACAAATTACGCTTTGAGGTTCAGCGTAAAAATATAAAAGATACAAACGGTATTCAAACGCTTATTTCTGAAAAACTTGTGGAAATTTATGAGCAAGGAGAAGAGGATTTAATCGAGCTTAATGTGCAACCTGAAGGTGAGCTTACGGTAATTTTATTCGTAGGGGTAAATGGTGTTGGGAAAACGACGACAATCGGTAAACTTGCCCATCGTCTAAAATCACAAGGTAAAACAGTTGTTTTAGCAGCAGGTGATACTTTCCGTGCTGGTGCCATCGATCAATTACAAGTTTGGGGAGATCGTGTAGGCTGTGAAGTGATTAAGCAATCGGAAGGTTCAGATCCAGCGGCGGTTATGTATGATGCAATTCGTGCAGCGAAAAACCGTAATGCAGATGTGTTAATTTGTGATACAGCAGGGCGCTTACAAAATAAAGTAAACTTAATGAATGAGCTTGAAAAAGTTCATCGAGTAATCTCTCGTGAGGTACCAAATGCTCCGCATGAAGTACTATTAGCATTAGATGCAACAACAGGTCAAAATGCACTTGTTCAAGCACAAACATTTAAGGAAGCTACAAATGTAACGGGGATCGTTTTAACAAAGCTTGACGGCACTGCAAAAGGCGGTATTGTTCTTGCTATTCGTAATAAATTACACATTCCTGTGAAGTTTGTTGGTCTTGGCGAAAAAATGGATGATTTACAACCATTTGATGCAGAGCGTTATGTGTATGGCTTATTTGCTGATGGTTTAGATAAAGAATTACAAAATAGTGAGGACTAGGTTCATCACCGATGTGGATGACTTTTGTTAAAACGTATACTATTTAAATAAGTTGATTGGAGTGGAGGCTGGGCGACTCCTTGGGGATTAGCGTCACAGATGAGACCCTGGAGCGAGCATCGCGAGTGAAGCGGCTCATCGGACGCCCCCAGGAAAGCGCCCAGTCGGAACGGAAATCAACCACACGCTTGGTTATGGTCCGAGGATTAACATTTAAGTAAGTAAATTTGTAATTGCGCTCGTCTGTGCAGGTGAATCGCATTGTTTAAAAGGGAAATACTGGCTCTAGGTGGAAAACGCCTAAAGCAGTTAATTAAAGCTTTTAGACAAGGAGATTACCTTGACACAGACGGGCGCTTTTCGTTATGATACAAATGACTAATAACGGGAGGAGAAACATTCGATGCTACTTGAAAAAACAACACGCATGAACTTTCTCTTCGATTTTTATCAAGCATTATTAACAGATAAGCAAAGAAGTTATATGGAGCTCTATTATTTAGATGATCACTCACTTGGAGAAATCGCTGAATCGTATGGGGTTTCACGCCAAGCTGTTTATGATAATATTCGTCGAACAGAAGCGATGCTTGAAGAATATGAAGAAAAACTATGTTTACTTGAAAAATTTCAACAACGTACACAAATGCTTGCGCAGCTAACAACAGGGATTACAGAACAAAGTATGACAATTGAAGAGCAGCTAACGCTTATAGAACAGTTGAAAGAATGGGATTAGGAGGCGAAAGCAATGGCTTTTGAAGGATTAGCGGAACGACTCCAAGGAACGATCCAAAAGATTAAAGGTAAAGGTAAAGTATCGGAACAAGACGTTAAAGAAATGATGCGAGAAGTCCGATTTGCTTTAATCGAGGCGGATGTTAACTTAAAAGTAGTCAAAGAATTCGTTAAAAAGGTCAGTGAACGTGCTGTCGGTGTAGATGTTATGCAAAGCTTAACACCAGGTCAGCAAGTTATTAAAATCGTACAAGAAGAATTAACAGAATTAATGGGTGGCGAGCAAAGCCCAATTAAATTTAATACAAAGCCACCAACTGTTATTATGATGGTCGGCTTACAAGGTGCAGGTAAAACGACAACTACAGGTAAATTGGCAAATGTGTTACGTAAAAAATATAATCGTAATCCATTACTAGTTGCTGCAGACGTTTATCGTCCAGCGGCTGTTCAGCAGTTACAAACATTAGGAAAGCAGTTATCCCTACCTGTTTTTGCGTTGGGAACCGATGTATCTCCAGTAGAAATTGCACGTCAGGCAATTGAATTGGCAAAGGAAGAACATCATGATGTCGTTATTATCGATACAGCAGGTCGCTTGCATATCGATGAAGATTTAATGCAAGAATTAAAAGATATTCGTGCGTTAAAAGAGCCGGATGAAGTATTCCTAGTTGTAGATGCTATGACAGGTCAGGATGCTGTCAACGTGGCAGAAAGCTTTAATGAAGCAGTCGGTATTACAGGAGTTGTTTTAACAAAGCTAGATGGTGATACACGTGGTGGTGCGGCGCTTTCAATTCGTTCCGTTACACAGAAGCCCATTAAGTTTGTTGGTATGGGTGAGAAGATGGATGCGCTGGAACCTTTCCATCCAGAGCGTATGGCGTCTCGTATATTAGGAATGGGTGACGTCCTATCACTTATTGAAAAGGCTCAGGCAAATGTTGACGAAGCAAAGGCTAAAGAACTAGAGGAAAAATTTAAAACCCAAAGCTTTACATTTGATGATTTTGTTGAGCAATTGCAGCAAGTAAAGAAAATGGGTCCGCTTGACGAAATTTTAAAAATGTTACCAGGTGCCGGCAAAATCAAAGGCTTAGACAATGTTAAAGTTGATGATAAGCAAATGGGTCGCGTAGAAGCGATTATTTATTCGATGACACCTGCTGAAAAGACGAATCCAGAAATTATTAACGGTAACCGTAAAAAGCGTATAGCAAAGGGTTCTGGGACATCAATTCAAGAGGTAAATCGTCTATTGAAGCAATTTGAAGAAATGAAAAAAATGATGAAGCAAATGACAGGCATGGCGAGTGGCAAAGGAAAGAAAAAGATGAAACTCCCAGGCTTCGATTCATTGTTTAAATAATATTTTATAGGTGTTAAGAAAAAACACTTTACAAACAACCTAAACATTGATAATATACTATCTTGTGTGAAACTTATTCGGAGGTGCTATTAAAATGGCAGTTAAAATTCGCTTAAAACGTATGGGAGCTAAAAAATCTCCTTTCTATCGTATCGTAGTTGCAGACGCTCGTTCACCACGTGACGGTCGTTCAATCGAAACAGTTGGTACTTACAACCCACTAACTAAACCAGCTACTGTAAACATTGATGAAGAGAAAGCTCTTAAATGGTTAACTGACGGTGCAAAACCATCAGATACAGTACGTAACTTGTTCTCAGAACAAGGTATCATGGAAAAATTCCATAACCAAAAATTCAGTAAATAATCGGGGGCGAGGTCTTTGAAGCAGCTGATTGAAGCAATCGTTTTACCGTTAGTCGATTATCCAGAAGAAGTTCGTATAGAGACGGATGAAAATGCAAATCGAATTGTTTATAAACTTTTTGTTCATCCAGAGGATCGAGGGAAAGTCATAGGCAAGCAAGGGCGAGTGGCGAAAGCGATTCGTACAATTGTTTATTCAGCGGCGGGTAGTCACCATCAAAAAAAGACCTACGTCGATATATTGGATTGAAAGAAAAGATTTTCACGCTCTTTTATATGCAACAAGCACTGGAGAGTCCTGACAGGTATGTTTACATGCGCTTAGGAATTTGAAGTGGCCTTGAGGTAAAGCGTAAAATCTGGACTTAAAAGGAAGGAGCTTGCCGGTTCCTTCCTTTTTTTATTATCTTAGTTACATTGAGAGATAATTGAACATAATGACATTGAGGAAGACTAGTCAACGTCTAAGCTATAACACCGTCCACCAAAAGTTAATCTGCTTCTTTAGGTGAAAGTGAGAGATGGTTACTTTTGATCTGGCTAGCTAGTAGCTTGACGTGGATGAGTTTGTTTAGCATTTTTATCTTCATTCAGCATAAGACTCCCATCTCTTAAGGTGGTGAGATGAATGAGGATGTGATTCCTTTTCAGTGGGTGTCAAACACCCGCTGATACAAAGGAACTCAGTCTAAGAACGCCACGTCCTATGGTGACGACTGAGTGACCAACATCACGTTGGCCTAAAGCCTCCGGCGGATGTCACGGATTTTTAAAGGAATGAATTAAGGATGTTAGCCTAAAACCTTCGCATCCTGCGAAAACGGCTAACTGACCTGCCTCGTGCAGGCCTGGGCACAATTCAAAATCCGGACGCATTGTTTATCTGCGCGAAAGCAAAGCGTTAGCAGCAAATGTTTTCTGTAGCGAAAGCGAAGCGGCAGCTACAATTACGCCAAGGCGAAATTGATACGAGGTGAGATTTGAATGGAATGGTTTAATGTAGGTCGTATTGTCAATACGCATGGTATTCGTGGTGAGGTGCGTATATTATCAACAACAGATTTTGAAGAAGAGCGCTTCGCAGTAGGAAATAAGCTTGCGGCGTTTAAGAAAGACGATAAAAAGCCAACATGGGTAACAATTGAATCAATGCGTCGTCATAAAAACTTCATTTTATTAACTTTTGAAGGAATGTATAACATCAATTTTGTGGAGCCTTTCAAAGAAGGCATGCTCAAAATTACGAAGGATCAAATGTCAGATGATTTATTAGAGGAAAATGAATATTACTTCCATGATATAATTGGCTGTTCAGTTGTTTCTGAAGAAGGCGAAACAATCGGAGTAATAACCGACATTCTTCAAACAGGTGCTAACGATGTATGGGTAGTCAAGGGCACTAAAAAAGAGCATTACATCCCATATATCGCGGATATCGTCAAGGAAATTGATGTTGATGAGAAGAAAATAGTGATATATGTAATGGAAGGTCTGCTATGATGAATATTCATGTGTTAAGTTTATTTCCTGATATGTTTACAGGCGTCTTTGGTGCATCCATATTAAAGAAAGCACAGGAAAAAGGTGCTGTAAATCTGGAAGTAACTGATCTCCGTGGATTTTCGGGTAACAAGCATAATCAAGTAGACGATTATCCGTATGGTGGTGGTGCGGGAATGGTGTTAAAACCAGAGCCGATGTTTAGCGCTGTCGAGGCCATTACTGAAGGGAAAAATCCTCGTATCATTTTGATGTGTCCACAAGGTGAACGCTTTACTCAAAAAAAGGCAGAAGAGCTAGCGCAAGAAAAAGAGCTAGTATTTTTATGTGGTCATTATGAAGGTTATGATGAACGCATTCGTCAGCATCTTGTCACAGACGAGATTTCAATTGGGGATTTCGTATTAACGGGTGGCGAGTTAGGCGCTATGACGGTTATAGATAGCGTTGTACGACTTCTGCCGGGGGTTTTAGGACAAGAGGATTCCCACATACAAGATTCGTTCTCAACGGGTCTTCTAGAGCACCCACATTATACACGCCCTGCTGAGTTTCGCGGAATGAAAGTACCTGATGTTTTACTATCGGGCAATCACGCAAAGATTGAGCAATGGCGTATGGAAGAATCTTTGAAAAGAACATTCGAGCGTCGTCCTGATTTATTCGAGAATTATCCATTAACAGACAAACAAAAATTGTATTTAGAAAAACTTAAAAACAACGATAAAGATGCTTGATTGCTATCTATATTTATGATAACATCTATTCTGTACTTCTATGTGGAGTACTGAATTACGGTGTTCCGCTGTGGCATAGATTGCGTGCAAGAGCATCTGTCTAAGGAGAGAAAACAATGTCAAACATTATTACAGAGATTACAAAAGCTCAGCTTCGCACTGATCTACCAACTTTCCGTCCAGGTGATACTGTTAAGGTACACGTGAAAGTAGTAGAGGGTACTCGTGAACGTGTACAAGTATACGAAGGTGTAGTAATTAAACGTCGTGGTGGCGGTATTAGCGAAACTTTCACAGTTCGTAAAATTTCTTATGGTGTAGGTGTTGAACGTACATTCCCTGTACACACACCAAAAATCGCTAACTTAGAAGTTGTACGTCGTGGTAAAGTACGTCGTGCTAAACTTTACTACCTACGTAACCTACGTGGTAAAGCTGCTCGTATTAAAGAAATTCGATAATTATGACTTAAAAGTGAGGGGCTTGTGCAACAAGCCCCTTTTCTTTTTGCTTGTCATCATAAATAGCTATCAACTAAAATGAGGATAGACAAGGGGGCATATCTCGATGGAAAAACAGATAAAGGAAAAGAATGAACTATGGGAATGGACAAAGGCACTTCTAATTGCATTTGCGATTGCAGCGATTATTCGTTATTTTTTATTTACACCCATTGCAGTAGATGGCCAATCCATGATGCCAACCCTTGAAGATGGCGACCGTATGATTGTGAATAAAATTGGTTATAAAATAGGTGAACCAAAACGCTTTGATATTGTTGTATTCCATGCTCCTGAGAAGAAAAACTATATTAAACGTGTTATTGGGCTTCCGGGAGATACATTGGAATATAAAAATGATCAATTATACATTAACGGTGAACCGATAGACGAACCTTATTTAGATGACTACAAATCAAAAATTACAGAAGGTACATTAACAGAGGATTTTACATTAAAAGATATTGATGTAAACCTAGATGTAATTCCAGAAGGCTATGTTTTCGTTATGGGAGATAATCGTCGGTACAGTAAGGACAGTCGTATTATTGGAGTCGTCGATCAAAAAGAGATTATCGGTAATACAAGTCTGATTTTCTGGCCGTTTAGTGATATTAAAATTGTAAAGTAATTCTTGAAAGGGAGGGCTAAACACTCCCTTTTTCTTTTAGTTTAGGA
This sequence comes from Lysinibacillus sp. 10T31, assembly GCF_056394365.1. Lineage (NCBI taxonomy): Bacteria > Bacillati > Bacillota > Bacilli > Caryophanales > Bacillaceae > Lysinibacillus > Lysinibacillus sp. 10T31. The sequence goes on along the minus strand of NZ_JBFTHS010000002.1, from coordinate 157,287 downwards.
GGTATAGATATGACTATACAATGGTTTCCAGGGCATATGGCAAAGGCCCGTAGAGAAGTAACAGAAAAATTAAAGCTAGTTGATATTATATTTGAATTAATAGATGCACGTTTGCCTATATCTTCAAGAAATCCGATGATAGACGAAGTGATTAATCAAAAACCACGTCTCCTTATCTTAAATAAATCAGATATGGCAGATGAGCACGAAACACGTAAATGGGTTGAATACTTTGCACAACGTGGCCATAAGGCAGTAGCAATCAATTCCCTTGAAGGTAAAGGATTACAGCAGGTTACAAAGGCTGCTCAAGAAATATTAAAAGAAAAATTTGACCGTATGAAGTCACGTGGGATGAAGCCAAGAGCTATTCGTGCAATGATTGTTGGAATTCCAAACGTAGGGAAATCGACGCTAATTAATCGCCTAGCAAAGAAAAATATAGCAAAAACGGGGAATACTCCAGGGGTCACTAAGGCTCAGCAATGGATAAAGGTTGGCAAGGAGCTTGAATTACTCGATACGCCAGGTATTTTATGGCCGAAATTTGAAGATCAAGAAGTAGGCTTTAAATTAGCCTTAACAGGTGCTATAAAGGATACAATTACTAATATGGAGGATTTAGCTGTATATGGTCTACGCTTTTTATCCATTCATTATCCGGCACGAATGGAAGAACGCTATGGCTTCAAGTTTATCCATGAAGATTTAGTGGATACCTTCGATCATATCGGAAAACTTCGTCGTGTTTTCGGTCCTGGAGGAGAAATCGATTATGATCAAGTAGCTCAACTGATCGTTCGAGATATTCGTGGCTTGCAATTAGGCAAACTAACATTTGACTTTGTTAGCGAACAACTTGAAAAAGAAACAGAGCAGTAATAATACGAAACTTTAATTAGTGGGCGTTTTTCGTCTCCGCTGATTATTAGTCTTCACCAATCGGGCATTTACGAGCAGTGAATCCTCACTTAAAATCTTTGCTTTCGATACAGATAAAATACTGCCCGTTAATGCGGGATAACGAACGTAAAACTGTCATACTCACGCCATAAATCGTGAGCGTGACAGTTTTTCTTTTAGGAATACTTCTTTTTGCCGATAAATGATATAGAGCGAGAAAAAGAAATTATATTATTATTGATATAGAAAAAAGGGAGTACATATTTTTGGTTTATCACCAAAAGTTGAGGATGTCTTTTATTAAAACATATGCTGTATATAAGTTGATTGGAGTGGAGGCTGGGCGACTCCTTGGGGATCAGCGTCACAGATGAGACCCTGGAGCGAGCGACGCGAGTGAAGCGGCTCATCGGACGCCCCCAGGAAAGCGCCTAGCCGGAACGGAAATCAACCACACGTTATGGTGATGATTCATATTTTGAGAGAATCCAATACCTTCTAGTGAAAAAATGATGATATTAGTAGAATGCTCGATAACAGTCAGCGCAAAATAGCTTTGAACTGTTGATGTAGACAAAAAGGGAGTAAATATATGAAAACGATTAAAGAAATTACTACAGCATTGAAGGAAGCGGAGGAATGGCAGGACTGGATGACAGGGATAGCAACTGATGAACGTGCAGGTGTGCAAAAGGCTTGGCAAAGCTGGGAGAAGCGCCAAGAGAAAAAGCAACAGTTACTGCAGGAACATCAAGCGAAAGTTGATTTCGATCAAAGTTACGGGGGAGAAAATACCTTAATTGCAGGAGTAGATGAAGCAGGGCGTGGACCGTTAGCAGGGCCGGTAGTAACAGCAGCTGTTATTTTACCTGCAAACTGTGAGGCACTAGTCGGATTAAATGATTCAAAGCAATTATCAAAAGATAAACGAAATGCTTATGCTGCTTTAGTAAAAGAGCATGCATTATGTTATTTTATCCATTTTCAATCAGCACAACAAATTGATGAATTAAATATTTACGAAGCGACGAAGCAATCGATGAAGATAAGTGTTGAATCGTTATCTATTAAACCTAATTATGTGCTAGTTGATGCTATGACGCTACCAATCTCTATTTCACAGGATTCAATAATTAAAGGGGATGCGAAAAGCTTAGCTATTGCAGCTGCATCGATCTTAGCGAAAACGGCTCGAGATGATTATATGGATCAATTGGACGAGGAATTCCCTATGTATGGTTTTGCTCAGCATGCAGGATATGGAACAAAACAGCATTTAAAAGCACTTGAAGAGTATGGTCCAACTATTCATCATCGCAAATCATTTGAGCCGATAAAGTCAATGCTTTAACTCAGCAATGTTTTATGTAGCGAAAGCAAAGCGACAGCTACAAATATTTTTTGTGCAAACATCCGTTGAAATAAGTAAATGCTCCGGCGGATATCATTTTGAAAACATAATAGCAAACAAAAAATAAAAGGCACATCAGCAAAAGTTAGAAATGACTATTTGTTAAAACGTATATAAGTTGATTGGAGCGGAGACTGGGCGGCTCATCGGAAGCCCCCAAGAAGCTTTGCTCTGTGCGAAAGCGTAGCGACAGCAACAACAAATGTTTTATCTGTAGCGAAAGCGAAGCGGCAGCTACAAAGCGCCCAGTAGGAGCGGAAATCAACCCCGAGTAAAAAAAGACGCCAATTACGCCAAGGAGTAATTGATGAAAGGAGTATGTATATGACAGCCACATCTTTTAATCCGATTCAAATACAACAAACTGCTTTAACCCCAGCTAATCAGTCACTCACTTTAAAACAAGGACAAGTATTTCAAGGAACAATCAAACAATTATATCCAGATCAAATGGCAGAAATTCAAGTTGGTCATCAGAAATTTATTGCTAAACTCGAAGTACCACTAAAAGCAGGAGACGCCCACTTCTTCCAAGTAACTGGTACAAGCCCACAAACAGAACTAAAAGTTGTTACGGGACCTATGGAGCAAACAGCTTCCCAAAGTCAACAAATTAATCAGTTACTTGAATCAATGAATTTGCCAAAAACAGCTGAGATGCAGCAACTTCTAGCTCATTTTATGAAAGCGCAGCTACCGATTTCAAAAGAGCAGCTGATGCAGGCAGAAATGTGGTTAAAGGCATTACCAGAGGACATTACTAAGATGGATGCCCTGCAAGCCATTCAAAAAATGATAGAGTTTAAAATGCCAATGACAAATGATGTTTTTCAAGCTCTTATTAGTGGACAAAAAACTACTGGCATGATTTCAGTAATGGAAAACTTTACACAGCTTTTAACGAAAGAAATAGCTTTACCAGAAAACCTTAAGCAAAATCTAATGCAACAGGTACAGGCTATTGCAAAGCCTTTTGAAGTAGAAACAGGTAGTTTAGTACTTGCTAAGTCCGTCCAAATATTAATGAATAATGCTGCTTCTATGAGTGACAAGATTCAAGCCATGAATATGTTAAAGGAGGCAGGGATACTTCCTCAACAGGCTACCTTGCAAAATTGGTCAAGTTTTAGCGATATAAAGTCTATACAGTCAAATCAGTTTCAACAGGCTGGAGAAGTTATTCAATCAATTTTAACGACAAAATCTGACAATATAAATCAGCTTGTTGACCAGCTTAAATCTTGGACAGCAAATCAAAGCTTACTAACCAACGAACAAAAGCAGTTATTAAATCAACTTATCGATCGATTTAATCAGCTACCAGCAACTAAACAAACTCTAGAGATTTTTGCAAAACAGATGCAAGAACAACTTATTAAGGCGTTTGCAGAAAATTCTTCGGAGCGTTTATTTACACAAGACGCTAATGCTCTTTCAGTAAAGGACCATTTATTATCGCTTTTAAAGCATGAAGCTACAACTCCGCTACAAAATGAAGCGTTCATGCGAAGTCTTATGAAAAATAGTGTTGAATCCCCTCAATCAATGATTCAGCAGATCGTTACGCAAGCAGATGCCCATGTACAAAATTCTATGGACAGTAAAGCGATGGAACATGCACTTAAAACGGTACTAAAAAATCTAGGGGTTAGCTATGAAGCGACACTTAATAATAAGTCAGCAGATTTACAGCAGATTGCACATCAATTAAAACCGCAGCTGCATACATTATTGCAGGAAACACATATTTCTCCGCAGATGAAGGAAGCCGCAGAAATGTTAATGACACGAATGAACGGCATGCAGCTTGCGTCTGGGGAGAATGGTCATCAGCATCAGCTTATTATGCAAGTACCATTAGACTTCTTTGGCAAGAAAATGGATGCAACATTGCAGTGGAATGGGCGCATGAAAGAAGACGGTAAAATTGATGCCAATTATGCGCGTATATTATTTTATTTACAAATGGAATCTATGAAAGAGACGGTTATTGATATGCAAGTTCAAAATCGTGTAGTTTCTGTGACAGTATTTAATGAAAATAATGATATTATTCCGCTTGCAGAACCATTAAAAGCAGCCTTGAAAATAGGACTAGCTGAAAAAGAATATCAACTTTCAGGTGTTTTTATTAAACAATTTGAAAAAAACCAACCTGAAAAAACCCCTGTAGTAGAACAGCAGGAGGAACATAGTGGGGTGGATTTTCGCATATGAGTGAAGAAAAATTTACTCGAAAAGAGGCTATCGCTCTCACGTATAAGTTAGGACGTTTTGATAGTCCAACTGTAGTAGCAAAAGGAAAAGGGAAAATAGCAGAAAATATATTAGCACGCGCGAATGAGCACGATGTCCCGATTTATGAGGATCCAAACCTTGTTCAATTACTTGGACAATTAGATCTAAATGAGTCAATCCCAGAAGAATTGTATGAAGCTGTTGCTGAAGTTTTTGCGTTTATTTATCGATTAGACCAACAACATGCTAGAAAATATAGAAAAGATAGAGAATTCTGATATTCATAAAACTCTGTTTTAGTACACGAAGTAGCATAAAATGTCATATAAAAAGATAAAAAATGAATAAGAGACAAAGTATAGACTTTATCAGAATCTTTCGTTAGAATAGATTATGTTAGTAAAACAATTTTATGCAAATGTTTGATGGGAGGATGTATTATGAATATCCATGAATATCAAGGGAAAGAGATTCTTAGAAAATATGGTGTAGCTGTACCAAACGGAAAAGTTGCTTTTTCCCCTGATGAAGCAGTGAAAGTAGCGAAAGAACTTGGCTCTAATGTGACAGTAGTCAAGGCGCAAATTCATGCAGGTGGACGCGGTAAAGCAGGGGGCGTGAAAATCGCTAAAAACCTTGACGAGGTGCGTACATACGCAAAAGAATTACTAGGTAAAATTTTAGTAACTCATCAAACAGGTCCAGAGGGAAAAGAAGTAAAACGCTTATATATTGAAGAGGGTTCTGATATTCAAAAAGAATACTATTTAAGTCTAGTATTAGACCGCGCAACATCCCGTGTAACAATGATGGGGTCTGAAGAGGGCGGTATGGATATTGAAGAAGTAGCGGAATCAAATCCAGAAAAAATCTTCAAAGAAGTTGTGGATCCAGTTGTTGGATTAACAGCTTTCCAGGCACGTCGCATGGCGTTCAATATGAATATTCCAGCTAACCTAGTAGGGAAAGCTGTTAAATTAATGTTAGGCTTGTATCAAGCATTTATCGACAAAGATGCTTCGATTGTAGAAATTAATCCACTTGTTGTAACTGGACAAGGTGAAGTTGTAGCATTAGATGCTAAATTTAATTTCGATGCAAATGCGTTGTATCGTCATAAAGATATTGTCGAATTACGTGATTTTGATGAAGAAGATCCAAAGGAAATCGAAGCATCAAAATATGACCTTAGTTATATTTCTCTAGATGGCAACATTGGCTGTATGGTTAATGGAGCTGGTCTTGCGATGGCTACGATGGACACAATTAGCTATTATGGCGGAAGCCCTGCTAACTTCTTAGATGTAGGCGGCGGTGCAACGGCAGAAAAAGTAACAGAAGCTTTCAAAATTATTCTTTCTGATTCACATGTAAAAGGCATTTTCGTAAACATTTTTGGCGGAATTATGAAATGTAACATTATTGCCGAGGGTGTTGTGACAGCTGCCAAAGAAATTGGCTTAGCTGTGCCGTTAGTTGTACGTTTAGAAGGTACAAATGTAGAACTTGGAAAAGAGATTTTAAATGCATCTGGTTTAAACATCGTTGCAGCGGATTCAATGGCTGACGGTGCACAAAAAATTGTGGGACTAGTAGGCTAAGGAAGGCAGGGAGAACAATGGCTGTATTTATTGATAAAGATACGAAGGTAATTGTACAAGGGATTACGGGCGAAACAGCGCTTTTCCATACGAAGCAAATGCTTGATTACGGTACTAAAATTGTAGCTGGTGTAACACCAGGTAAAGGTGGTCTTGAAATCGAAGGAGTGCCTGTATTTAACACTGTAGTGGAAGCTGTAGCTGCAACAGGCGCAACAACTTCAGTTATTTATGTACCTGCTCCATTCGCGGCAGATGCTATTTTAGAGGCAGTCGATGCTGAGTTAGAATTAACAATCTGTATTACTGAACATATTCCTGTCCTTGATATGGTTAAGGTTAAACGTTATATGGAAGGTAAAAAGACACGTCTAGTAGGTCCAAACTGTCCAGGTGTTATTACGGCAGATGAATGTAAGATTGGTATTATGCCAGGTTATATCCATACGAAAGGGCATGTAGGAGTTGTTTCACGCTCTGGTACGTTAACATACGAAGCCGTACACCAATTAACACAAGCTGGTATTGGTCAAACTACAGCTGTAGGTATCGGTGGAGACCCTGTCAATGGTACAAACTTTATCGATGTTTTGGAAGCGTTTAACGACGATCCAGAAACATATGCAGTTGTGATGATTGGGGAAATTGGGGGTACAGCTGAAGAAGAAGCTGCTGAATGGATTAAAGCAAATATGACAAAACCTGTCGTTGGCTTTATCGGTGGACAAACAGCGCCTCCGGGTAAACGTATGGGTCACGCAGGTGCTATTATTTCGGGTGGTAAAGGAACAGCAGCTGAGAAAATTAAGGCAATGAATGCTGCTGGTATTGAAGTAGCGGAAACGCCATCAGTCATTGGTGACACACTTATTAAAGTAATCAAAGAAAAAGGGCTATACGAAAAGTGTAAAACCCATTAAAATGGAAGATGTAGCACGTTGTGGCTACATCTTTTTCTTTATTTAGACATGGCTTTAATATCTTCTAATGGAATTGTGTTCAAGAGATGAAATAGCTAACTCCCTACTTACTGTTTAACTTCTTCCAGCAATTATTTCTATACCGAAAGCGTAGCGACAGGTACAGATGTCTCCCAGCTCTATAGATGGTGAGATGAATGCGAATTTAAGTTACTTTTCAGTGGATGTCCAAACACCTGCTGAAAGAAGTTAAAGCCTCCGGCCGATTCCAGACGCAATTATGCCGAGGCATAATTGATAAAGACCTTTTCTAAAAAAAGCTATGTCATTAAAGATGCGGTCATTTAATTTCTTCTATTAAAAGGAGGTTTTTAAATGATTTTTTCAGTCGATACACAGAGATTACTAGCTTTACATTATATATACCCTTTACCACTTCAAAAACTTCAGCAATTATTGTCCCCGGTGGATATACTAAGTTATTTTGAAGAAGCGCCCCCCAACGAGATTGCCAAAGCACTGCAAATATCATCCCAAAGAGCTTTGGAAATATCCCGGAGTTTTCGACAAATTATGACATTTTCGTTTAGGGAGGCTTATGAACGGGCTAATATTTCCCCTATCCCTTTTCATCATCCTTTTTACCCGGCGCAATTATTTGAAATATCCAGTCCACCTACTGTATTGTATGTGAAAGGTCGGTATTCTTTATTAACGAAAGAAAAACAAGTAGCTATTATAGGCTCTAGAAAGGCTACAGCTTATACAAAGACTGCGTTGGACCTAATCGTCCCGCCTCTTGTTGAACACGAATATACTGTCGTAAGCGGGCTTGCAAGAGGGGCGGATACGATCGCACATGAGACAACCATAAAAGTTGGGGGTTCCACAATTGCAGTGCTTGGACACGGGTTTGATTATATATACCCTAAAGAAAACCAGTCTCTCGCTGAGCATATGGCGGAGCATCAGTTACTTGTCACAGAGTATCCTCCATATATGAAGCCTGAAAAATGGCATTTTCCAATGCGTAACCGAATAATTAGTGGATTGTCCAAAGCTTTAGTTGTAACCGAAGCAGCATTAAGAAGTGGCACACTTATTACAACTGAATATGCTTTAGAGCAAGGAAAAGATGTATTTGTTGTACCGGGTCCAATTAATGCGGAGCAATCAAAAGGTACAAATAAACTACTATTAGAAGGAGCTATTCCGGTGTGCAATGGTCATGAAATCGTTGAAACACTTACTCTCTTTTCTAACAAAAATTGAAAAAAAGTTGCATTATCTTAAAATCTGTTATACATTTTGCAACAGGTAACTTAAAAAATTAGCAATAGACCTCTCTAAGGGGGAGACATAGATGGCGGATTATTTAGTGATTGTAGAATCACCAGCAAAAGCAAAAACAATAGAACGATATTTAGGGAAAAAATATAAAGTAAAGGCGTCTATCGGGCATGTTCGTGATTTACCACGTAGCCAAATGGGCGTTAGTTCTGAAAATAATTATGAACCTAAATATATTACGATTCGTGGTAAAGGGCCTGTTTTACAGGACTTAAAGTCTGCGGCTAAAAAAGTGAAGAAAGTCTTTCTAGCGGCCGATCCAGACCGCGAGGGAGAAGCGATTGCTTGGCACCTTGCGACTGCGTTAAATATTGATATTCATTCAGATTGTCGTGTCGTTTTTAATGAAATTACTAAGGATGCGATTGTAGAATCTTTTAAAAATCCACGTCCTATTAATATGGATTTAGTAGATGCACAGCAAACACGTCGTATATTGGATAGACTTGTTGGTTATAACATTAGTCCAATTCTTTGGAAAAAGGTTAAAAAGGGATTATCAGCAGGACGGGTTCAATCTGTAGCACTACGTATGATTATTGATCGTGAAAATGAAATTAAAAACTTCCAACCGGAAGAATATTGGACAATTGAAGGTTCTTTTGAAAAAGGTAAGAAAACGTTCGATGCGCTTTATTATGGTGATGGCAAAGAAAAAATAAAATTAACAAATGAAGAACAAGTAAAATCTATTTTAAAAAATGTTAAAGGTACAAGTTTTGAAGTTGTCAATGTATCTAAAAAAGAACGTAAACGAAATGCAGCACCTGCTTTTACAACATCTTCATTACAGCAAGAGGCCGCACGTAAGTTAAATTTCCGTGCTAAGAAAACCATGATGCTTGCGCAACAATTATATGAAGGTATTGATGTTGGTAAAAAAGAGGGGACAGTCGGTTTAATCACTTATATGCGTACCGATTCAACACGTATTTCCGATACAGCAAAAACAGAGGCAATTGCCTACATTGAATCCAAATACGGTAAAGAATTCATCTCCACAGAATCGAAGCAGGCTAAAAAAGCATCGAATGCACAAGATGCCCATGAGGCTATTCGTCCAACTAGCACGATGCGAACTCCAGATGAATTAAAAGCGGTGCTTAGTCGTGACCAATTGCGTTTATATCGTTTAATTTGGGAGCGCTTTATCGCGAGTCAGATGGCGCCAGCTGTACTTGATACAGTTGCTGTTGATCTTCAAAATGGGGATGTTTTATTCCGTGCAAATGGTTCCCAAGTTAAATTTGCCGGCTTTATGAAGTTATATATAGAGGGTACAGACGATCAAACTGAAGAAACAACAAAGCTTCTACCTGAAATGGAAGTTGGCGATCAAGTAAAATCTCTTGAAATTGAGCCAAAGCAACATTTTACACAGCCACCACCACGCTATTCAGAGGCGCGTCTTGTAAAGACAATGGAAGAGCTAGGTATAGGGCGCCCGTCCACATATGCACCGACCCTCGATACAATTCAGCGCCGTGGTTATGTCGTATTGGATGCGAAACGATTTATGCCGACAGAGCTAGGAGAAATCGTACACCAACTCGTACTAGAGTTTTTCCCTGATATCATAAATATCGAATTCACAGCACAAATGGAGCAAGATTTGGATCATATTGAAGAAGGCGATCGTCAGTGGAAAGAAGTTGTACATGAGTTTTATAAGGATTTTGAGGTCCATGTAAAACATGCAGATGAGGCTATGGAAAAGGTTGTAATAAAAGATGAACCTGCCGGCGAGGATTGTGAGCTTTGTGGATCTCCAATGGTCTTTAAGCTTGGACGATATGGGAAATTTATGGCTTGTTCAAACTTCCCAGATTGCCGCAATACAAAAGCTATTATGAAACCTATTGGTGTAAAATGTCCTTCCTGTGAAACAGGCGAAATTGTAGAACGAAAGAGTAAAACAAAGCGTTTATTCTATGGCTGCAATCAGTATCCTGAGTGTGAATTTGTTTCTTGGGACAAGCCAATTAATAGACCATGCCCAAAATGTAGTGCATTATTAGTAGAGAAAAAAATTAAAAAAGGTGTGCAAATTCAGTGTACGAAATGTGACTATGAAGAGACACCTACTCAATGATAGAAAGATGGTAAGAACATGACTGAACAAGTAGTAAATGTAATAGGCGCAGGTCTTGCGGGCAGTGAGGCCGCTTGGCAAATTGCTCAACGTGGTGTGAAAGTTAAACTTTATGAAATGCGTCCGGTAAAGCAAACACCAGCTCACCATACTGATAAATTTGCGGAGCTTGTTTGTTCGAACTCACTACGTGCAAATGGATTAACAAATGCCGTAGGTGTGATTAAAGAAGAAATGCGTATTTTAGATTCTGTTATTATGAAGGCAGCAGATGCATGTTCAGTACCAGCAGGCGGTGCCTTAGCAGTGGATCGTCATGAATTTGCGGGCTATGTGACAGAATCAGTGAAAAATCATCCTCTTGTGGAAGTAATTCATGAAGAAGTCACTGAAATTCCAGAAGGCATTACTGTGATTGCCACAGGGCCATTAACATCGAAAGATTTAGCTGAAAAAATTCAGGGCTTAACAGGTTTAGATTATCTATATTTCTATGATGCAGCAGCACCAATTATTGAAAAAGACAGCATCGATATGGAAAAAGTTTATTTAAAATCTCGTTACGATAAAGGGGAAGCAGCTTATTTAAACTGTCCTATGACAAAGGAAGAATTTGATCGTTTCCGTCAAGCGTTAATCGAAGCAGAGGTTGTGCCATTAAAAGAATTTGAAAAGGAAATTTACTTTGAAGGCTGTATGCCTATCGAAGTAATGGCTTCACGTGGGGAGAAAACAATGTTATTTGGACCGATGAAGCCAGTAGGTCTTGAAGATCCAAAAACAGGGAAACGACCTTATGCTGTTGTTCAATTACGTCAAGATGATGCAGCAGGAACTCTTTACAATATCGTTGGCTTCCAAACTCATTTAAAATGGGGACCACAGAAAGAAGTATTGCAATTAATTCCGGGATTAGAGAATGTTGAAATCGTTCGTTATGGAGTTATGCATAGAAATACGTTCATTAATTCACCAAAGGTTCTAGAGAAAACGTATCAGCTTCGCGAGCGAAAAAATATTTTCTTTGCTGGTCAAATGACAGGTGTCGAAGGATATGTTGAATCTGCAGGTAGTGGATTAATTGCTGGAATAAATGCAGCTCGATTAGCATTAGGACAAGAACAACTTATCTTCCCATTCGAAACGGCGTTAGGAAGTATGGCGCGTTATATAACAGAAGCACAATCGAAAAACTTCCAGCCAATGAACGTCAACTTCGGAATATTCCCTGAACTACCACCAGGACGTCGTTCAAAACCAGAGCGTGCAGAGATGCATGCAACACGCGCAATAAGCACAATTCGTAATTTTGTGAATTCACAAACAATTTGATTGCAAAAAGCCTCTAAAAGTTGATATACTCTTAGAGGCTTTTTCTTTTTTGTAGGTAAAATGCTAATTTACACGTATTTTATTATTTTGTATGGAGATTTTCTCAAAATATAAACATTTCCACTTGCTATATGATGAAGATAGGTATAGTGTCAATATGTATGTTTTCTACATTAACGATACCCAAAGTGACAAACTAAAGAGATAAACGAAATTGTACATTCTTTAATAGCAAGTTGTAAGTATTTGGGTTCATCACCGAACGTTAGGGATGGCATTGATACATTGCTATGTATATAAGTTGGTTTCCGTTCCGACTGGACGCCTCCGGGAAAGCGACCAGCCGGAACGGAAACCAACCCCACGTTATGGTAATGAGCTGTAATTTAAGAAGGTTTATAATAATTCGTTGGTGGTGAATCTTTTAATGTTAGTTTCGTCCCAAGATGCACTTGAGCAGTTTATGCTTTATATCCAAATTGAAAAAAACTTCTCTGTTCATACAGTGCGAGAGTATGAATCGGATCTACTAGATTTTTTAGCGTTTTTACAGGCGGAGGGCGTAAATGATTTAGCTAGTGTTGAGTATATACATGCACGTCTTTATGTGACGAAGTTGTACGATGAAAAGAGAGCAAGATCATCGGTATCAAGGAAAATCTCCTCAATACGCTCCTTCTATCGCTTTCTAAATAGACAGTACGGATTAGATGATGGGGCATTTCGATCACTTTATCATCCAAAAAAAGAATCACGCTTACCTAGTTTTTTCTACGAAGAAGAGTTGAAGCAGCTTTTTGATGCGAATGTTGGCGATGATTTGAAATCATTAAGAAATACAGCTATATTAGAGCTGTTATATGCGACAGGTATTCGTGTAAGTGAGCTAACCTCTATTCAGGTAAAAGATGTTGATTTCCATTATTCGATTATTAGGGTAATGGGAAAAGGGCGAAAAGAACGTATTATTCCATTCGGGCAATTTGCGAGTTTAGCTATGCAGGATTACATAGAACAAGCTCGTCCACGATTGATGAAAAACACAAATCATCAGCAATTGTTTGTCAACATGCGCGGTGGGGAACTTACTCCTCGAGGTGTACGTCATATTTTAACAGAAATGATTGACAAGGCCTCGCTCCATACGAAAATATATCCACATATGCTTCGCCATACTTTTGCCACACATTTATTGAATAATGGCGCAGATTTACGTACGGTGCAGGAGTTATTAGGCCACGCACATTTAACTTCTACACAAGTTTATACACATGTAACAAAAGAGCATCTTCGTCAAACCTATATGAATGCTCATCCAAGGGCATAATAAGCTAAGGAGGAAGGCAAATGGGACAATTACATGCGACAACGATATTTGCAGTTCATCATAATGGAGCTTGCGCTATGGCAGGTGATGGTCAAGTAACCCTAGGGAATGCGGTTGTGATGAAGGGAACGGCAAGGAAGGTCAGACGTCTGTTTAATGGGCAGGTACTTGCAGGATTTGCCGGATCGGTTGCCGATGCATTTACACTTTTTGAGATGTTTGAAGGAAAGTTAAATGAATACAATGGCAACTTACAACGTGCAGCGGTTGAAGTAGCTAAGCAATGGCGCGGTGATAAAATGCTACGTCAATTAGAGGCCATGCTACTTGTAATGGATAAAAGTACGCTCCTTCTTGTTTCGGGTACGGGAGAAGTAATTGAACCGGATGATGGAGTTTTGGCAATTGGTTCTGGGGGTAACTATGCATTATCAGCAGGTCGTGCTCTGAAAAAATATGCGGGTGATACAATGTCTGCTCGCGAAATTGCAGAAGCGGCATTAGAAACCGCTGCTGAAATCTGTGTGTTTACGAATCATAATATTATCGTGGAGGCGCTTAACTAATGACAAAAAATAATTTAACGCCAAGACAAATTACTGAACATTTGGATCGTTATATCGTTGGACAAAATGAAGCGAAGCGAGCGGTAGCTATTGCACTTCGTAATCGATATCGTCGCTCACTATTAAGTGATGAGATGAAGGCTGAGGTAATTCCAAAAAATATTTTGATGATTGGACCTACGGGTGTCGGAAAAACAGAAATTGCACGAAGAATTGCAAAGTTAACGAATGCACCATTTGTGAAGGTAGAAGCAACAAAGTTTACAGAAGTAGGGTATGTTGGGCGCGACGTCGAGTCAATGGTACGTGATGTAGTAGAAGCCTCTCATCGTCTTGTGAAAGAAGAAATGATGGAGTCCGTGAAGGACCAAGCAGAAGAATTAGCAAACGAAGCCATCGTTAAGTTATTGGTTCCTTCTTTACGAAAAAAACAGTCAATGCAAAATCCATTTGAAATGTTATTTGGTGGGAAAGAACAGCAGACCAATGATGATTCCTCTGAAGAAACTGAAGTACGCTCCAAACGTGCGCAAATCGCTATCGATTTACGTAATGGTAAATTAGAAAATGAATGGGTTACAGTTGAAGTAACTGAACAAAATCCTTCTATTTTTGATGCGTTACAAGGAACGGGTATGGATATGTCTTCAAACAGTGGCATGCAGGATATGTTATCTAGTTTGATGCCTAAAAAGCAGAAGAAACGCCGTGTACAAGTGAAAGATGCGCGCCGTATTTTAACAATCGAGGAAGCGAATAAGCTCATAGATGCAGATGAAGTTGCTCAAGAAGCTATTTCGAGAGCTGAACAGTCAGGTATTATTTTTATTGATGAAATTGATAAAATCGCTAGTAAGGATAGTAACTCCTCTGCGAATGTATCTCGTGAGGGTGTGCAACGTGATATTCTTCCAATCGTTGAAGGTTCTACTGTAACGACGAAGTACGGTTCTGTAAAAACAGACTTTATGTTGTTCGTTGCTGCCGGAGCATTTCATATGTCAAAGCCATCAGATCTAATTCCTGAATTGCAAGGTCGATTCCCGATTCGAGTAGAGCTTGAAAAACTAACGAAACAAGATTTTGTACGTATTTTGAAAGAACCAGACCAATCACTTGTTTTGCAATATAAGGCATTATTAGAAACAGAAGGCGTGGAAATAAACTTTACGGAAGACGCGATTGAACGAATTGCAGAAATTGCAACCGAGGTCAATCAAGAGACTGATAATATTGGAGCACGACGTTTACACACAATTTTAGAACGTTTATTGGAAGAATTATCGTTTGAAGCTGCAGAAATTGCGCCTGCCAATATTCCGATCAATGCTGCATATGTAGATCAAAAACTTGCGGGTATAGTAAAAAACAAAGATTTGTCACAGTTTATATTGTAAGATAAGGCTGAATAGTTTCATTCAGTTGTAAAAAACTTTAGAATATTAAGTAAATACTCTTCGGACTATTTATAGGAGGAACATATAATGAATTTATTAGAAAAAACACGTAAAATTAACTCGATGCTCCAAGCATCTGCTGGTAAGCCGGTAAACTTTAAAGAAATGGCAGATACATTAGGAGATATTATAGACAGTAATGTTTATATTGTAAGCCGTAAAGGGAAGCTTTTAGGCATTTCAATTCACCAACAAATTGAAAACGAACGTATGAAAAAAATGTTCGAAGAGCGTCAATTCCCAGAAGTATATACACATAGCTTGTTTACAA
Organism: Lysinibacillus sp. 10T31; assembly: GCF_056394365.1. Classification (NCBI taxonomy): domain Bacteria; kingdom Bacillati; phylum Bacillota; class Bacilli; order Caryophanales; family Bacillaceae; genus Lysinibacillus; species Lysinibacillus sp. 10T31. The sequence goes on along the minus strand of NZ_JBFTHS010000002.1, from coordinate 141,819 downwards.
TTTCTGAAACATCTTCAAACTTAGATATTCATGACGAACATACTGCTTTCCCAGTTGAAAACAAAGAGCTTTTCCAAAATGCTTTAACAACGATTGTTCCGATTGTTGGTGGTGGTGAGCGTCTAGGTACATTAATTCTTGCTCGTTTATCTTCACAATTCGAGGATGATGATTTAATTTTAGCTGAGTATGGTGCAACAGTAGTTGGTATGGAAATCTTACGTGAAAAATCTGAAGAAATTGAAGAGGAAGCTCGTAGCAAAGCTGTTGTACAAATGGCAATTAATTCCCTTTCATACAGTGAGTTAGAGGCTATTGAACATATCTTTGAAGAGCTTGACGGCCATGAAGGCTTACTTGTTGCTTCAAAAATTGCAGACCGAGTTGGCATTACACGTTCAGTAATCGTAAACGCATTACGTAAACTAGAATCTGCAGGTGTAATCGAATCTCGCTCTCTAGGTATGAAAGGTACTTACATTAAAGTACTAAACGATAAATTCTTAAATGCATTAGCTGAAATTAAAATGAAATAATAAAAAACCGTCCTTTGGGAACGGTGTAAGGCATCTGGAATAAATTTTTCCAGATGCCTTTTTACTTTTTTTAGCAAAGTGTTTTATATAGCGAAAGCAAAGCGACGGGTACAGGAGTCTCCCACCCCTATAGATGGTGAGATGAATGCGGTTTTAAGTCACTTTTCAGCGGCGTTCAAACTTTCCTATGGCGAGCGCCAAGCCCCTTCCTCCGCTGCTGCTGTCGCTTTGCATTCGCGCAGATAAAACACGCTGCTGCTGTTGTTTTGCATTCGCGCAGATAAAACACGCTGCTGCTGTCGCTTTGCATTCGCACAAAAAACATCTTGCTGCTGCCACTGAGTTAACACTACGGTCGCACAAAAAACAACTACTACTGCCGCTTCGCTTTCGCGCAAAAAACATTTGTTGGCCCAAAGCCTCCTTTCCGATCTGGATGCAATTATGTCGAGGCATAATTGATTATGACACCTAAATTTCATAGTTAACATGAAGGCATCTGGAATAATTGCGCTCCAGATGCATTTTTGAACTTTTTCGTAATTCGACAAGGATTCGACGAAATTTTCAGCTGTTTTATAATGCTCTAATTAAGTCGAACTATGCTATAGTACTAAATAGGGGGGAGGAATAATCTATGTTTTAATCCTTTTCCTCATCTCCTATAGGTAAGTTTTCGACCCTCGTAGACGCAATTATCATTGCTTTCTCCCTAAATTTGATTTTTTGAATTCGCACTACTTTTTGCATAAATGAAAAAAACAAATGCTCCAATGGTTACTTATAAGACAGTATGGAATCACTATTCTGAATTTTAAGCAATATTTCCAACTTGGACTTAAATAGTAAAAAGGAACTCTAATTTAGACATTGTGTCTACCGTTATTTTGTTAAAAAAAGGGAGTAAATCAATCATAAAACCGTAAACACTGTCTAAATAGTGTAAATTGACTATATGCGTGTCGTGTTCCGTGAGGCCAGTCGTAGCAAGGGGTGCGGAAGTATTGTCCTGGTTATTTGTGAATAAAAATAGGTCGTATTTACTATCAGAAAGTGACAAAAGACAATAGACACTACGTATCATCTTAATTACAATTGTGATATTGGATAAAAAATGAAATACATAAATGAGGTGAATGTTTTGGATTTGTTTGGAGGAACTATTAGTAGCCTGGAAAATGGACTTTCCTATGCAACTTTGAATCATAAAACAATCGCTAATAACATTGCGAATGTCGATACGCCGAACTATAAGGCGAAAAGTGTAAGTTTTAAAGATATGTTGGAGAAAGAACAACAAATATCAATTTCGGCATACCGTACTGATAATAGACATTATGATTTCGAGATTCGACAATCAACACCTGGTGTGAATAATGTTGATGGCTTACGTTATCGAAATAACGGTAATGGCGTAGATATGGATGCTGAACAGGCGAAACTAGCGGAAAATCAAATTTATTACAACGCATTAATTGAACGTATGAACGGTAAGTTAAATACTCTAAATACTGTAATAAAAGGAGGTAAGTAATAGATGTCTATTTTTCATGGAATGAATACCACTGCCTCAGCTTTAACAGCACAGCGTTTACGAATGGATGTCATTTCTTCAAATATGTCAAACATGGATTCAACGCGATCTAAACAAGTGAATGGGCAGTGGGAACCATATCGCCGGAAGTCTGTGACACTTACAGCGCAAGAGGGACAGTTTTCAAAGTTCTTTAATGTAGCACTTGGTAAAGACGCAAAAAGCGGCGTTGGAAACGGCGTAAAAGTTACACAAATAAAAGAGGATACAGAAACACCTTTCAAACTTGTGTATGATCCAACTCATCCCGATGCAAATGCAGATGGCTATGTAAATATGCCAAATGTAGATCCATTAAAAGAAATGGTAGATTTAATGTCAGCTACTCGTTCCTACGAGGCAAACGTAACTGTATTGAATGCAAATAAATCCATGCTGACAAAGGCTTTAGAGATTGGAAGATAAATAAGAAGAAAGGAAGATACATAATGACAATTTCGTCCGTTTCACAAATGACACCTACGCAGGTTGTAAATGAAACAAATAAACTTAAAACGACACCTTATGAAGCACAACAGAGCTTTGCGAACTCGTTAAAAGAAGCAATATCGAAAGTAAATGATCAACAAATTACTTCTGACAATCTTACTCAAAAGTTAATTAATGGAGGAGATGTAGAGTTGCACGAAGTGATGATTGCATCACAAAAAGCGAGCATTACATTAAATGCAACAATTGAAGTTCGCAATAAGGTGATTGAAGCTTACCAAGAAATAATGCGAATGAGTGTCTAACTTTATTTGAACAAGTGATTACATTCACTATTGAAGTAAAGAATATATCCCATAATTTATACTTTTTTAAATGAATGATTGATGTAGAGGATTGACGACTCCTTAAGGATTACGTTACAGATAATTTCTTGGAGACAGAAGTGGCGAAGGTTAAAAGCATCAAGTCTTGAGATAATGCCTTGACCAACATCCTGATTGCCACAAGTGGCTCATCGGACGCTCCTTGGAAAAAGACTAATCGAATCGGAAATCAACCCGTTATGGTGATGATATTGATTGAATATTATGGGATACCACTGTTTTCGCGAATTATTAGATGGATAGGTTATTCACTATAACCGGAGGATCATAATGAATGAACGATTGACGAAAATAAAAAACGACACCAGCCAATTTTGGACAAGTCGTAGTAAAAAACAAAAATTTGTAATGCTAGGTTCAGTAGTAGGGGTTATAGTACTTGCTACCGTTATTACACTTTTTGCAACAAAAACTACATATGTACCACTTTATAAAGATTTATCGACAAGAGAAATCGGTCAAGTGAAGGAAGCGTTAGACACTCAAGGTGTAAAATATGAAATTGCACCAGGAGGGACATCGATTTTAGTACCTGAAGATCAAGTAGATTCATTGCTAGTGCAATTGGCATCGGAAGGATATCCACAAACAGGATCGATTGATTACTCATTTGCCAATAGTTCTGGGTTTGGTATGACAGATAATGAGTTTAATCTATTAAAAAAAGCAGCAACTGAAACAGAAGTTGCAAAGCTCATTAAAAATCTAGACGGTGTAAAAGATGCAAAGGTAATGATCAACGTTCCAGAAGAGGGCGTTTTCTTAAAGGACGTTAAAGATGAAGCGACAGCATCTATTGTTTTGAATACTGATCCTGGCTATAAATTTACAGAGCAACAAATTGCCACTATGTACAATTTGGTAGCAAAAAGTGTTCCAAATTTAAAGACAGATAATATTGTTATTTCTAACCAATTTTCTGATTACTTTGATCTGCATGCTGCGACTACTGATGGAACTTCAACAACGACAGCAGAAGGTCAGTTACAAGCGAAGAAATTGATTGAGCGTGACCTACAACGACAAGTTCAAAGTATGCTAGGTACACTTATGGGACAAGACAAAGTAGTAGTTTCTGTGACAACAGACATCGATTTCAAAAAAGAAAATCGTGAAGAAAAACTAGTTACGCCGGTTGACGTAGAGAATATGGCTGGAATAGCTATAAGTGCTCAACGTATTTCAGAGCAATATTCTGGTACAGGAGCTGCAGCTACTGGTACACCTGAAGCTGAAACGACGACAGATAACTTTACAACGTATAACGAAGGTGTAAATGGTAATGGGGATTACGAAAAAACTGAAGAGACAATTAATAATGAAGTAAACCGTATAAACAAAGAAATTCAAGAGGCACCATATAAAATTCAAGATATGGGTATCCAAGTAATTGTTGAACCACCGACAGCCACTGACGCGGGAACGTTACCAAATGGGGTTCAAGAGGATATCCAGAAAATTTTAAGTACTATTGTTCGTACGACGATTTCTAAAGATGTAGCAGCTGAACTCACTCAACAGCAAATCGATGAAAAAGTAGCTGTATCAGTGCATCCTTTAAATGGTAAAGCGACAGAGACAGCTAACGAAAAATCTGTTATTCCATGGTGGGTTTGGGTAATCGGCGGCATATTACTAGCTGTAATATTATTGCTTGCATTCTTCATTATCCGTTCACGTAAACGTGCGCAGGAAGAAGAAGAACTTAGTATCCTAGATGAACAAGAAGAATTAATGATTGAAGATATTAATGAAGAAATTGAAACGGAAGCTACAATGCGTCGTAAGCAGCTTGAAAAAATGGCAAAAGATAAGCCAGACGATTTTGCGAAGTTACTGCGTAGTTGGATTGCGGAAGACTAACTAGGAGGTTCGACTGTGTCCAAGAAAGATAAAGAATTAACCGGAAAACAAAAGGCTGCTCTCTTGTTAATTTCATTAGGGCCTGAGGTTTCAGCTTCTGTCTATAAACATTTAACAGAAGAGGAAATTGAACGTTTAACATTAGAGATTTCAAGCGTTAAAAAAGTTGAAGCAAATGTTAAAGAGGAAATTATTGAAGAATTCCACAATATTGCACTTGCGCAAGATTATATTACACAAGGTGGCATTGGGTACGCGAAGACAGTATTGGAGAAAGCGCTTGGTGTAGAACAGGCACAAACAATTATTAATCGTCTAACATCTTCTTTACAAGTGCGTCCCTTTGACTTTGCACGTAGAGCTGATCCATCACAAATTTTTAACTTTATTCAAAATGAACATCCACAAACAATTGCCCTTATTCTCTCTTATTTAGAGGCAGGGCAAGCGGGTGTTATTTTATCTTCATTACCTCAGGAAGTACAAGCTGATATTGCTAAACGTATAGCCGTAATGGAATCGACATCACCAGAAGTTATTAGTGAAATTGAATCTGTTTTAGAGCGTAAATTATCATCAACTGTTACACAGGATTACACGGAAACGGGTGGCGTTGATGCAGTTGTTGAAGTGTTAAATGGTGTAGACCGACAAACGGAAAAAACGATTCTCGATGCACTCGAAATTCAAGATCCAGAGCTTGCAGAAGAAATCAAAAAACGTATGTTTGTATTCGAGGATATTGTTACGCTTGACAATCGCTCGATTCAACGTGTTATTCGTGATTGTGAAAATGAAGACTTACTGCTTTCAATGAAAGTTTCAAGTGAAGAAGTAAAAGATATTATTTTCCGTAATATGTCACAACGTATGGCTGAAACATTTAAGGAAGAAATGGAAATTATGGGACCTGTACGTTTACGTGATGTAGAGGAAGCGCAATCTCGAATTGTTGCGGTTATTCGTCGCTTAGAGGATGCTGGTGAGATTATTATTGCACGTGGTGGAGGAGATGACGTCATTGTCTAGAATCATCCGTTCTGTATACACACAGTCCAATGACGATCATGTCAAAGAGATTCAAATTCGTGACATGTTTGAGTTACATGAGGTAGAAAATGGAGAAATCCCACCTCAAAAACAAATTTCTATGGAAGAAGTGCTAGAAGAGCGCGATCGTTTACTTGCAGAGGCTAGAGCAACTCTACAGGCTGAACGTGAGGCTTTTGAACAAGAGAAGCAAATGTTCTTTCAGGAAATTGATCATTTAAAGCAAGGTTGGGAAGAAGAACGACCTAATCGTGTGCAAGAAGCTTATGATGAAGGATTTGGTCAAGGCTATGAGGATGGAATAAACAAAGCTAATGAAGCGATGGCACAATCTCTCCAAACGGCCAATGAAATAATCATTCATGCGAGGGAAAATGCTCGAAAATATATTGAAGATCAAGAATCGGTTATTTTAGAGCTAGGCTTAACTGCAGCAGAGCGAATTATTAATGCATCTTTAGAGCGAGACAACGAATTATTTGTTTCAATCGTTCATAGAGGACTTAAAGAAGCGAGAGAAATGAAAGAAATAAAAATTTACGTTTCTCCTACCTACTATGCATTAATTACTGCTAATCGGGATGAACTAGCTGAAATGTTCCCGACTGACGTACCATTTATGATTTTTGTAAATGAGGAGTTAGATAATGAAACAGATTGTTATATTGAAACAAATCATGGCCGTATTGTTGTAAGTATTGACGAGCAATTGAACGAACTAAGATTGAAGCTACATGAAATATTAGAAAGTAAGGAATGATCTAGATGAAAACGGCTCAATTAATCGAACAAATTCCTCAAATACCAACCTTTAAAAAATTTGGTAGAGTAACTAGAGTAGTCGGCTTGATGATTGAGTCACAAGGTCCAGATAGTTCCATTGGTGATGTCTGTAAAATTCATGTGGAAACTTCTAAAAACGGCCATCAAATCATCTTAGCAGAGGTTGTAGGCTTCAAAGATGAAATTGTCGTCTTAATGCCGTTTACTTCTCTTCGTGAAATATCAATTGGCTGCCTAGTCGAAGGTACAGGGGCACCACTTGAGGTAAAAGTGGGCCCTGAGCTAATCGGTAAGGTACTTGATTCTATGGGGAATCCAATAGATGGAACTGGATTACCGAAAGGACTAATGACAGTTCCAACAGAGCAGGACCCACCCAATCCGCTAACGCGCCCACCTATTAATGAAAGACTTGAAGTAGGTGTAAAAGCAATTGATGGCATGCTAACAGTGGGTAATGGACAACGTGTTGGTATTTTCGCTGGTTCTGGGGTCGGGAAAAGTACATTGCTCGGTATGATTGCGCGAAATACCCAAGCGGATTTAAACGTAATTGCACTAATTGGAGAACGTGGTCGTGAGGTTCGTGAGTTTATAGAGCGCGATTTAGGACCAGAAGGTTTAAGTCGATCAATAGTAGTAGCTGCTACTTCTGATCAGCCTGCACTAATGCGAATTAAAGGTGCCTTTACCGCAACTGCAATTGCCGAATATTTTAGAAATCGCGGTTTAAATGTCATGTTGATGATGGACTCTGTGACCCGTGTTGCTATGGCGCAACGTGAAATCGGTCTTGCGACAGGTGAACCACCAGCTCAAAAAGGGTATACACCCTCTGTATTTGCAATTTTGCCTAAACTATTAGAACGCACAGGTACTAATGAGAAAGGCTCTATTACTGCCTTTTATACAGTGTTAGTAGATGGTGATGATATGAATGAGCCAATAGCAGATACGGTGCGAGGGATTTTAGATGGACATATAGTCCTTGATCGAAACCTTGCCAATAAAGGTCAATATCCAGCTATTAATGTATTAAAAAGTGTCAGCCGTTTGATGAATCATGTGGCAGAGCCAGAGCACAAAAAGGCTGCAGAACGATTAAGGGAGCTCTATTATACATATGACAAGTCAGAGGATTTAATTAATATCGGTGCCTATAAGACAGGAACATCAAAGGAAATAGATGAAGCCATTTACTATGAACCTCTCATTACCGCTTATTTAAAGCAGGGCTATTTAGATAAAGTGACCCTTGAGGAAAGTAAGAATGAGTTAATTTCATTATCGAACGGTGGTGGAAAATAGGATGGTAAGCTATATATATCGTTTTGAAAAAGTGTTAACCATTCGAGAGCAGGAAAAAAATGAAACAGAAATTGCCTATAAAGAATCTGTACGTTCTTTTGAAGAAATTGCAACTAAGCTATATGAGTTGTTAAAAAAGAAAGAAGATTTAATAGAGTTTCAGCAGGAGCGTTTAGCTGTAGGTTCATCAATAGAGGAAGTTCATCACTATGCACGGTTTATTGATAGCCTCGAAAAAACAATTGCTGATGTACAGCAGAAAGTTGTTCAAGCTCGTGCAAAAATGAATTGGCACGAAGAAAAATTATTAGAAAAAAACTTGGAAGTACGTAAATTTGAAAAAATGCGAGAAAAAGATTTTAAAGTATTTCAGCAGGAACAGGATCGTATCGAAGGCATTTTTTTAGATGAGATTTCATCACTTACGTATAACAAGAGAGAAATCAGGTGATTTCATGGCAAAAACAGACAATCGACTTAAAGCAGATTTAGTAGAACAACCGCCTAAACGTAAATCAGGAGGCTTTCGTAAGTTTTTTACGTGGTTTTTAATACCTATCATGTTTGTAGCAGCAGTTCTACTTGTTGTTGCAACCCTAATGAATACGAATGTCTTTGATTTAGGGAAGAAAGCAGTTCAAAGCTTACCATTCGTTCCTTCAGAAGAACAACAAGCAAAAGATGCTGTAGTAAATAATGATTCAAAGGTTGTAAATTTACAGGCCACAATACAAGAAAAAGAAGCGGAAATCGTACAGCTTCAAAAAAAGATGGATACGGCAACAACTGAAAAAGAAAAATTAACGACAGAAAATGAACAGTTAAAATTTGAAATTGAAAAATTAAATAGGGAGCAAAGTGACGTAAAGCGTGACTTTACTGATATTTTAAAAACATTTGATAAAATGTCCCCTAAAGCAGCAGCGCCAGTTCTTATTAAAATGAGCGATACTGAAGCTCTTCGCATTTTAACAAACTTAAAACCAGATAAATTAGCTGCGATTTTAGAGAAAATGAATCCACAAGATGCGGCAAAATATACAGAAATGATGGCTAAACAATAAGGAAATCTGAGAGGAGGTGAAAAAAATGGATGTGGCAATGATGCAAATGATGTCTAAGACTACACCAGCTAAAACAGCGGCTACAAAAGCTTCAACATCGGGCGATTCAAATGTTAAAGCAGATGGAACGTCGAACAAAGCAAATTCGGCTACGTTTGGGTCTGTTTTTGGAAAAGTTATTTCTTCTTCAAATCAAACACAACAGTCTACACGGTCAACAGATACAAAAGATAGCTCTGATTTAGAAGCAGTTTTAAATGCTGATTCTATAGAAGACGTACTAGATGTACTAGGTATTCCACACGACGATGGCTTGTTAATGCTTCAAATTGGTGAAGAAGGCAAAGCAGTCGCTATAGATGAAATGCTAAATCTTGATAATTTAATGGATGCATTGGAGATTGATACCGAGCAGCTTCAGGAATTAATACAACAGTTGCTAGGGGAGGATAAAGAAGCAAAAGATGTATGGGAGCTTTTAGCATTAGTAGATGCTCAGGCACCAATGCTTCAAACACAAATCGTAGCAGCTTTTCAAGGTGAAGGACAAGTGACTCCAAAGGAAGTAGCACCATTGCTTCAAGTGTTAAAGTTAGCACAATTAATTGGGCAAAAAACGGACTTAACAGCATCACAAGAAAACTTGCTAACTGACATAAAAAGTCTTTTGACAACGATACAAACACAAGTAGTGACGACTCAATCTGAACAGCAAGTAACAACTAAAACAACCTTAACGCTTCCGTTGCAAGGCTTCCAGAAAGTAGTTCAACAAGTTCAGGTTACAAAGCAGACAGACACAAGTCCTAATGAAATGGTTACTTCTAATACAGTCCAAACAAAAGCAGACACATTCCAAATGACGCTGCCAGCCGCAAAGCCAGCACAGTCTGAGGCATTTTTGAAAGAGATGCAAGCAATCATCAATAAAGCCCAAATCTCGAATGCACAAGGTATTACACGCTTAACTTTGAAATTGTATCCTGAAAATCTAGGAACAATACGTATCGAGCTTGTGCAAAATGACGGTGTCCTGACAGCACGACTACTGGCTTCTACGGCTCAAGGACGTGAATTACTTGATAGCCAGGCACATCAATTAAAGCAAGCCTTTGTTCAGCAAAATATTCAAGTTGATCGTCTCGATATTGCTCAATCATTGCAAGACGCAGATCGCCAACAACGCGACCAAAGCTTCTTCAATAATTTCTTTAAGCAGCAACAGCAAGATGAGCAGGAGCAAAAAAGCGAAGATGACGATGAAGGTAAATCATTTAGTGACTATTTAATAAGTGAGGAGGTGTAAATATGGCTGATACAACGACTAATGCAACAAATACATCAATAACGGATGATTTTTATTACTCAAATTATCAGAAACCAACAAAGCAAACAGGAAATAGCGAGCTTGGCAAGGATGCCTTTCTTCAATTACTAATTACTCAATTACAACACCAAGATCCGACAAATCCAATGGATGACCGAGAGTTTATTTCTCAAATGGCTCAGTTCTCTTCGCTTGAGCAAATGCAAAATATGACAAAGACAATGGAATCATTACTGCTTTCTCAGCAACAAACACAGATGATGAGCTATTCAAGCTTTATTGGTAAGGAAGTAAAGTGGCATGAGGTAACAGATGAGAAGGATGAAAAAGGTAATTATGTAATCAATGAAGGATCAGGTATTATTGAATCATTAAAATTTGTTGATGGTAGTGTAGAGTTCTTATTAGCTGATGGTAAGAAAATAACACCTGGCAACATCTCAGGAATTTTAGGTGGATCAGAAACGACTTCAAATGGCAATACCGTCTCAGAATCGCCACTTGTACAGGCTAGCAAGTTAATTGGTAAAAATGTTACGTATAAGGACGATGAACAAGAACTAAAAGGCCGTATTGTTTCTGTAACAAGTAAAGATGGCGTTATTTACTATGTATTAGACAATGATAAAAAATTAACAGATAAAGATTTTACCGTAATAAGCGAATAAAGGTGGAGAAGAATGATGGATAAGTTTTCAATTCATCGTGTACCATTGCATCCATCTATTCGCCAGACACAACCTAAGCCACTAAACTCACAGCAATCGTTTAAAGCTCATTTTCAAGATGCTACCAATCAACAAGAGTTAAAAGTGAGCAAGCATGCGCATGAACGTATTATCGAGCGTAAGATAGCGATTTCTGAACAAGAATGGCAGGCTGTATCGGACAAGGTATTTGAAGCGCACTCAAAAGGTGTCAAACAACCATTAGTCTTGATGGATCAAGCAGCTTTAATTGTCAGTGCTAAAAACGCAACTGTCATTACAGCGATGGACCGCACGGAAGCAAAGCAGCAAATATTTACAAATATTGATGGCACAATAGTGCTATAAGGGCTGGACCTTTGAAAGGAAGCCTAGGTGTGCTGATTGATAGAGGCACACAATATAAAATGAAGGGAGAACGACAATATGTTACGTTCTATGTATTCAGGTATTTCTGGTCTTAAAAACTTCCAAACAAAGCTAGACGTTATTGGTAATAATATCGCTAACGTTAATACTTTCGGCTTTAAAAAAGGTCGTGTAGTGTTTAAAGATTTAATGTCTCAAACACAAGCAGGTGCATCTTCACCGACTCAAACTCGTGGAGGTGTTAACGGTATGCAAGTTGGGTTAGGGTCACAACTTGCAGCTATCGATACAGTTCACGGTTCAGGTTCGTTACAAACAACTGGACGCACATTAGACTTAGCTATTTCTGGTGATGGTTTCTTCATGGTGGGTGACTCAAATGGCGCTCCAGAAGATGGTGTAATTGGTGATCCAGGATATAACAATATTTTCTATACACGTGCTGGTAACTTTTATTTAGACAAAAATGGTTATTTAGTAAATGCTGATGGTAAATATTTAGTTGGCCACGCAAGTGATCAATTATCAATTGATGAGAATGACTCAATTGATGGTAGTGAAGCAGATAAACAAAAGGCTGATAATGGATTAAAAGATATAGCAGGAAATGTTACAGAAGATATAGACTTTGCAGCCGATATTTCACCAATTCGAATCCCTACAACAGCTCAATCAATGTCTATTGGACAAGATGGTACTGTTGAGTATGTGGACTATAAAGGAGAACGTCAATATGCAGGACAGCTAATACTTGCTAAATTCCCGAATGCTGGCGGCCTTCAAAAAGTAGGTGGTAACTATTTCCAATCTACAGCTAACTCTGGAGATCCATATGCCCAAGTAGCAACGGTAGGTGGAATTGGTTCTGTTGCATCTAACTCCCTTGAAATGTCTAACGTAGACCTTTCAGAAGAATTTACAGAAATGATTGTTGCACAACGTGGTTTCCAATCGAATACTCGTATAATTACAACTTCAGATGAAATTCTTCAAGAGTTAGTAAACTTAAAACGATAGATTAAATGAATTATTTTTAGTTCTGTCGCTGAGCATGTTTAAGAATGCTTCATAAACGCAAATATTACTGGGACATAATCCTAGTGAGGATAGTATTCATTTTACAAAAACATAATTTCATATGAGGGAGGGTCGGGCCGGCTCTCGTGCTAGACCCGGCCCTATTTCAATGATTGAACTAACACGTTTAAATGGCAAAGCATTTACATTGAATGCTTTATACATAGAAACAGTCGAATCTTTTCCAGATACGACCATTACATTAACGACTGGAACTAAAATCATTGTTTTACAGAGTGAAGATGAGGTGCGACAAAAGGTAAAAGCCTTTTATAAAAATATACAAATACTATCAAACCCGCATCTACGAGGTGAAGAAGATGAAGAATAACAAAGTGTTAACGATGATTATCATCGTACTAGTAGCAATCATACTTATCGGTGGTATTTGCTTAGTATTGTTTACCCAATTTAATAAGCCGGCAAAGTCTCTTGAGCCAACTATTGATGAAATCGTAGCAGCTTCTGTTGAAATTCCGGAAATTACGACAAATCTAGCTGATAACAAAATTGTACGCTTTTCGTTAAAAATTCAAACATCAAATAAAGATGCTGCTGCTGAATTAACGAAGCGTGATTTCCAAGTGAAAAATATTGTTATTCAAGAGCTTTCCGAAATGGAGCAAAAAGATTTAGAAGGTAAACAAGGTAAACAAATTTTCCAGAAATCATTAAAAACAAAAATTAATGAATTGATGCAAGAGGGAGAAGTTCAGGAAGTTTATTTTACCTCCTTCATCACCCAATAATAAAGAAACTGCTTGAAATGGAGGTGGGCAAATGGCAGGAGATGTGTTATCTCAATCCGAGATAGATGCGCTGCTTTCCGCAATATCAACCGGGGAAATGTCAGCGGACGACATAAAAAAAGAGGACGAGGGGCGCAAGGTTAAAGTATATGACTTTAAACGAGCACTACGTTTCTCAAAAGATCAAATCCGAAGTTTGACCCGAATACATGAAAATTTTGCACGATTACTGACAACCTTCTTTTCTGCACAGCTGCGAAGCTATGTGCAGATAACTGTTGCATCAGTGGACCAAATACCATTTGAAGAGTTTGTACGTTCGATTCCGAATATGACACTCATTAATGTGTTTGAAGTGCCGCCATTAGATGGTAATATATTGATGGAAATAAATCCAAACATAGCCTACTCGATGTTAGATCGTTTAATGGGCGGTAGTGGGGCGAGTCATAGTAATGTCGATAACTTAACAGAAATTGAAACTAAAATTATGACAAACCTTTTTGAACGTTCATTCGACAATTTACGCGAGGCATGGGAAAATGTTGCGGAAATTGATCCGATTTTAGTAGAACTTGAGGTCAACCCTCAATTTTTACAAATGATTTCACCAAATGAAACGGTTGTAGTTATTTCCTTAAATACGATCATTGGTGAGACAAGCGGTATGATTAATATTTGTATTCCGCATGTTGTATTGGAGCCAATTGTTCCAAATCTTTCTGTTCGTTACTGGATGCAGACGAATACAAAAGAGATGTCTCCAGAGCAAACAAAAATGCTTGAAACACGCGTGAAGCAAGCACAACTACCAGTTTCCGTTGAACTAGGTATTACAGACATTACCATTGAGGACTTCCTCACAATGCAAGTTGGAGATGTTATTCAATTAGAACAAAAAATTGAAGATCCACTACTGTTAAAAGTAGGAACATTACCGAAATTTACAGTTCAACCAGGAAAGCAAGGCAAAAAATTAGCAATCCAGATTATCGACCCTTTGAAAGGAGGAGACGAAGATGAGTGATGAAATGCTCTCCCAAGAAGAAATTGAAGCGTTATTAAGGGGCGAAACGTTGGAAGATAAAAACAGCGGCACTGAAGCTTCTACAAATGAGGATATTAATGATATTAAAGTAGAGGATTATCTAGATTCGTTTGCGCAAGATGCGTTAGGTGAGGTAGGAAATATATCTTTTGGTAGCTCTGCCACAGCGCTTTCGGCGTTATTAGGTCAAAAAGTAGATATTACTACCCCAAGTAWTTCAATGATTAACCGAAATAAATTAGAAGAGGAATTTCCTCATCCTTATGTAGCCGTACAGGTTGAATATACAATTGGGTTAACAGGTATGAATTTACTTGTTATTAAGCAATCCGATGCAGCGATTATTGCTGATTTAATGTTAGGTGGAGACGGCTTAAATCCGAAACCAGATTTAGGTGAAATTCAACTAAGTGCCGTGCAAGAAGCTATGAACCAAATGATGGGCTCAGCAGCAACTTCAATGTCGACAGTATTCAATAAAAAAGTGGATATTTCTCCACCTACTATTGATTTAATGAATATTTCTCAAAACGAAGGAAGAGAAAATATACCTGAAGATGATTTACTCGTAAAAGTATCCTTCAGATTGAAAATTGGTAATTTAATTGATTCGAATCTAATGCAATTATTACCGCTGAAATTTAGTCAAAACATTGTAAAATCTCTACTAGGTGAAACAGAATCAATCGAGGAACCTGTGGCTGCTACAATAGCACCTGAAGCGCCAGTAGCACCGTCGCCTGTACAACCACAAGCGTCTATGCAACCACAAGCACAAATACCTGTAACACCACCACCTGCGCAGCCAGTATATCAACAGCAGGAAGCGCCTGTGCAGCAACCAATGTATCAAGAGCAACAACAGATTCCACAAGCAACAAGACCTATGCAACCGGTCAATGTTCAACAAGCACAGTTTGCTAGTTTTGATACAAATGTTATCTCGCAATCTGAAGCTAGAAATTTAAATATGCTACTTGATATTCCATTGCAAGTTACTGTAGAGTTAGGACGTACAAAGCGTTCTGTAAAAGAGATATTAGAACTATCTAGTGGTTCGATTATTGAACTAGATAAATTAGCTGGTGAACCAGTTGATATTTTAGTTAATAGCCGCTTAATCGCTAAAGGTGAAGTTGTTGTTATTGATGAAAACTTCGGTGTCCGCATTACAGATGTTTTAAGTCAAGCAGAGCGTTTAAATAATTTAAGATAGTTTCAATTGGAGGAGTTAACCATGTCTAAAAGAATTTTGATTGTAGACGATGCCGCATTCATGCGCATGATGATCAAGGATATTTTATCGAAAAATGGGTTTGAAGTTGTTGGAGAAGCTGCTGATGGTTTACAGGCTGTTGAAAAGTACAACGAATTAAAGCCAGATTTAGTAACAATGGATATTACAATGCCAGAAATGGACGGTATTGCTGCTCTTAAAGCAATTAAAGGTTCAGATCCAAATGCAACTGTCATTATGTGTTCAGCAATGGGACAACAAGCAATGGTAATCGATGCAATTCAAGCTGGTGCGAAAGACTTTATTGTTAAACCTTTCCAAGCTGATCGTGTAATTGAAGCGATTCAAAAAGCTCTAGGATGATCGAATGAAAATGTTAAAATCATTTCGTCAAACGATGATTTTCGCATTTCTTGTATCCTTCCTGTTTTTGTACCCTACAACGACTCCTGTGTATGCAGAATCTAACACAAATTATGTAAACGACTGCATCAAAGGAGATTGCAAAGAAGATAGTACTCCAGCTGCTAAGAAAGATTCAGATATACAAGCGGCTGGAGACATATCTGCGTGGGAATACATAAAAATGGTTTTGGCGCTTATTTTTGTTGTAGCTTTATTTTATGGATTAATGAAGTTTTTAAATAAAAGAAATTTGAACTTTCAACGTAATCAATTAGTACAAAATTTAGGCGGTTTATCGTTAGGTGCGCAAAAGTCGGTACAACTATTACAAGTAGGTAAAACACTCTATTTAGTTGGGGTCGGTGAGGATGTCCAGCTAATACGTGAAATTACTGATCCTGATGAAGTTGCAACACTTTTAGCATTCTATAATGAACGACAAGAACTTGCAGCAACATCACCGTATATTGCAGAAGTATTATCTAAGTTTAAGAGAAAAAATAATGGGAGTTTATCCGCACAGCAAAAACAAGAATCTTTTGGTGTGCTATTTGAGAAAAAGATTTCCGAAATAAAACAGGAGCGCAGTGAAGGACTGGAGAAATGGAAGCAAAAGGAGAATGAAGATAAATGAATGATGTAATCAGTGTTTTTTCCAACAGCGACCCGACAAATGTCTCTAGCGCTGTTAAGCTTCTCTTGTTGTTAACAGTTCTTTCACTGGCACCAAGTATTTTAATATTGATGACATCGTTTACACGAATAGTTATAGTGTTATCGTTTGTCCGTACTGCATTGGCGACACAGCAAATGCCGCCGAACCAGGTCATTGTAGGCCTTGCCTTGTTTTTAACTTTCTTTATCATGGCCCCGACATTTCAAGAGGTCAATAAAGAGGCATTGCAGCCATTATTTTCCGAGGAAATTGGAATTGAAGAAGCATATGATCGTGCCAGTGTGCCGTTTAAAGAGTTTATGAGTAAGCATACAAGGCAAAAGGATCTTGATTTATTTTTAACCTATAATAAAGCCGAAAAGCCAGCATCTGTGGAAGAAATTCCCCTTACAATGCTCGTACCTGCTTTCGCATTGAGTGAGATTAAAACAGCGTTTCAAATTGGCTTTATGATTTTTATTCCATTCCTAGTAATCGACATGATTGTTGCAAGTACTCTAATGTCGATGGGGATGATGATGTTACCACCGGTTATGATTTCATTGCCGTTTAAGATTTTATTATTTGTACTCGTTGATGGTTGGTATCTTGTGATGAAATCATTACTACAAAGTTTTTAGGGGATGATACAGTATGACAGGTGAATTGGTTATTTCAATTGCAGAGCGTGCCATTATGATTATCCTTCTAACAAGCGGTCCGCTACTATTAGTTGCTTTAATCACTGGTTTAGCGGTAAGTATTTTTCAGGCAACAACATCCATTCAAGAGCAAACTTTAGCATTCGTTCCAAAAATCATCGCTGTATTAGCAGCCATCGTATTTTTCGGTCCTTGGATGTTATCACAAGTGACTAGCTATGCGAGAGACATTTTTGAGAATTTAACGCGTTATATAGGGTGAGTAGATGAATGAATTAATCCCGCATTTTACGGTTTTCTTATTAGTACTTGTGCGCATATCGGCATTTTTTGTCACTGTGCCTTTTTTCTCGTACAGAACGATTCCGCCACAGGTTAAAATAACTCTCGCATTAGTTTTAGCTTGGATGATGTATTACACAATTGACGTCGAACCATTTGTATTTAATGGTGATTACATACTTTTAGTGGTGAAAGAAGCGCTCATTGGACTGTTGCTCGGTCTAGTTGCTTATATCATCATGTCGGCAATTCAAATTGCCGGAAGCTTTATAGATTTTCAAATGGGTTTTGCCATTGCCAATATTATTGACCCGCAAACAGGTGCACAAAGTCCATTAATAGGACAATTTTTTAATACGCTAGCATTACTTTTTCTACTAGCTATAAATGGACATCATATGATTCTCGATGGAATTTATTATAGTTATCAATTCTTACCGATGGATCAAGGATTTCCTAATTTTGCAAATGATAATTATATAGAGTTTATCATCACAACATTTACAGCTGTTTTTGCCATTGCCTTTCAAATGGCTGCTCCTGTTGTAGCAACTTTATTTTTAGTCGACTTGGCACTAGGAATCACAGCGAAAACTGTACCACAATTAAATATTTTTGTTGTAGGTTTTCCTATTAAAATAGGTGTTAGTTTTCTTGTGTTATTCACAATGATGGCTGTAATGGTTCAAGTGATACAAAAGCTTATTACAATTATGATTTATGCGATGCGTGATTTAATGGCTATTTTAGGTGGTGGGTAAAATGTTGCTACTGCTGGATCTAGATTTACAGTATTTTGCGGGAGAAAAAACGGAAAAGGCGACGCCCAAAAAACGACAAGATGCTCGAAAAAAAGGTCAGGTTGTCAAAAGTCAGGATATTTCCAGTGCGATTGTCATGCTCATGGTATTTATCTTTTTATTCTTCTTTGCAGGTTCACTGCGTGACGATCTTTTAGCTTTTTTTAGGCAAACTTTTATTCATAACATACGCGTAGAAACACTAACAATTGATAGTGTGATGCGCTTATTTACAGAAACATTAGCGCAAATGGCTTTTATTATTGTTCCAATTATGGGAATTGCATTTGTCGGAGCATTGGTAGGTAACTTTCTACAGTTCGGCTTTCTATTTACATTAGAGCCGATGAAGTTTGATTTAAAAAAAATGGACCCGATTAAAGGGTTAAAAAAGATATTTTCTGTTAAAGCCATTATAGAGCTTCTAAAGTCAGTATTAAAGATTAGCTTCATCGGTGGCGTTACGACAATTATAGTTTGGACGAATTTACCGGAAGTTTTGGCGTTATCCTTTAAAAGCCCATGGATAACTCTTATTACTGTGGGTAAGCTTGTTGGTATCATGGGGATTGCTGCTTCTCTCGTCTTACTTTGTGTATCCCTATTAGACTGGATGTATCAAAAACATGATTACGAAAAAAATCTTAAAATGTCTAAGCAAGATATTAAAGATGAATATAAAAATAGTGAGGGCGATCCGCTGATAAAATCGAAAATCAAGCAACGCCAACGCGAAATGGCAATGCGTCGAATGATGTCAGAGATTCCTAACGCCGACGTTGTCATAACAAACCCAACTCACTATGCGATTGCCCTCAAGTATGATGAGGAAAGTATGGATGCCCCACGCGTTGTTGCCAAGGGTACAGACTTTATCGCTCAAAAAATTAAACTGATTGCGAAAGAACATGATGTGATTATGGTTGAAAACAGACCATTAGCACGAGCAATGTACGATCAAGTAGAAATCGGTGATGCAGTACCAGAAGAGTTTTTCAAAGCAATAGCAGAAGTGCTTGCTTATGTTTATCGAATTAAGCGGAAAATTTAAAGCTTTTTGTAGGAGGGACACAAATGAAAGTTCGCGATATAGGGGTATTAGGTGCGGTTATTTTAATCGTTGCGATGCTCATCATCCCTCTTCCTCCGTGGATGTTAAGTTTCTTAATCGTCATTAATATTACATTAGGATTAATAGTACTGTTAACAGCAATGAGTATGAAGGAAGCGTTAGACTTTTCTATTTTCCCCTCAGTTATTTTATTGTTAACTTTGTTCCGACTCGGACTAAGCGTTTCTACAACACGTGCCATTTTAGCTAAAGGTGATGCTGGTGCTGTTGTTGAAACGTTTGGTGACTTTGTAGTCGGCGGGAATGTACTAGTAGGTTTAGTTGTATTCTTAATTCTTGTGTTAATTCAGTTTATCGTTATTACAAAAGGAGCGGAGCGTGTAGCAGAAGTAGCAGCACGTTTTACACTTGATGCGATGCCAGGTAAACAAATGAGTATTGATGCTGACTTAAATGCAGGAGTTATTTCTGAACGGGAAGCACGTGAACGACGCGATAAAGTAGCGGGTGAAGCGGACTTCTACGGAGCGATGGATGGTGCCACAAAATTCGTAAAAGGAGATGCCATTGCCTCAATGGTCATGGTTATTATCAACTTATTATTTGGTATCATCATCGGTGTTGCGCAGATGGGTCTTTCATTTGCAGATGCAGCCAATCATTTTTCTAAGTTAACAGTCGGAGATGGTATTGTCTCACAAATTCCTGCGCTACTTATTTCTACAGCGACAGGGATTGTCGTAACACGTGCATCTTCTAAGGGAAGTCTCGGTGAAGATATTACAGGGCAGCTTTTTGCTCAAGCGAAACTGCTTTATGTAGCTGGTGGAACAATACTTTTACTTGGATTTTTCACACCTATACCTCTTTGGATAACAATTCCAATTGGTGGTTCACTAATTGCTGGTGCTTATATGATGGATCATAAAAAACCAGAGGATGAAGAAGAATTACTTGAAATTGAGGAAGAAGTGGCAACAGACGGCATGAAGAGCCCTGAAAACGTTGTGAATTTATTAAATGTGGACCCAATCGAGTTTGAATTTGGCTATGGTTTAATACCATTAGTAGATGCTGCTCAAGGCGGCGATTTATTAGATCGAGTCATTATGATACGTCGACAGTTAGCATTAGAATTAGGGATTGTCATTCCGGTTGTCCGTATTCGCGATAATATTCAATTACAACCAAATGAATATCGAATTAAAATCAAGGGTAACGAAATGGCACGTGGTGAACTTCTACTTGATCATTATTTAGCAATGAGCCCAGGAGATGATGATTCCATCGAAGGAATTGACACTGTTGAACCATCATTTGGCCTACCTGCAAAATGGATTACTGAGCAAGTTAAAGAGGATGCCGAAATGTTCGGCTACACAGTTGTTGACCCACCGAGCGTAGTGTCGACTCACTTAACCGAAATGATTCGTGCAAATGCTTATGAATTACTCGGACGTCAAGAGACGAAGCAGTTAATTGATCATTTACGTGAAACACATCCAATTTTAGTCGAAGAGTTGACGCCTACACCGTTATCAACTGGGGAAATTCAAAAAGTACTGGGTAAACTCTTACGAGAAAATGTTTCAGTCCGAAACTTACCAATTATTTTTGAGACTCTAGCAGACTATGCAAAATTAACGAGCGATACCGATATATTAACTGAGTATGTACGTCAATCATTGGCACGTCAGATTACTTCTCAATACGTAGGAGATAGCTCGTCATTAAAGGTTATAACTGTTTCGGGTAAAGTAGAGAAAATGATTGCTGATAGTATTCAACAAACTGATCACGGAAATTATTTAGCAATGGATCCACAAGATTCTCAAACTATCTTAGAAATCATTGCTGCTGAAGTAGAACGCGTTTCCTTTATGGAACAATCTGCTATTATTTTATGCTCTCCAGCAGTTCGTATGTATTTACGTCAACTAACGGAGCGTTATTTCCCGCAAATTCCAGTTTTATCATACAATGAACTTGATGCTACAGTTGAAATTCAAAGTGTTGGGGTGGTGAATGTTGAATGAAAATGAAAAAATATTATGCATCCTCCATACCAGAAGCGATGAAGCTTGTGCGTGCTGAATTAGGTGAGGACGCTGTCATTTTGAATTCAAAAGTAGTAGTTACAAAAAAGTTTTTTGGAATCATTAAAAAGAAAAGTTTTGAGGTTGTTGCAGGGATTGATTCAATGGAGCCGAGTATTGCGGCTCCAGCACCTGCAGCTTTACCTATAACAACAGCTAAAAAAGAAAATGTAAGGTTACAAGAGATTACGAATGCTGTGCAAGCTAACATGCACCAAGTACAGCCACAGAATGCTGCGCCCTTACATGAGGAAACTGGAATTTCTGAAGATTTGAGAAAAGAAATTGCAGATTTAAAATCTTTAATGCATTCTATGCATAAGAAGACTATCCAAGATCAATATCCCGATGAACTCTTACCCTTCATTGAATACTTAAGACAGCAGGAGCTAAGTGAGGAGCTCATCACAACGATTGGTGATGAGCTTTTTACGCATTTCAAAGAAGCGTCAGAAATCAATTTTTCTCAATGTAAGATGGTTACGAAAAAATTATTGCGCAAAGAGCTAGAGAATATCCCAGTTGGGGGCTTATCCTATGAAAAAAAATATATTAATGTTCTAGGTCCAACAGGTGTCGGAAAGACTACGACAATTGCTAAAATGGCAGCTAGAGCAGTTTTAGAAAAAAAGAAAAAAATAGGATTTATTACGACAGATACTTACCGTATTGCTGCAATTGAGCAATTAAAAACGTATGCTGGATTGTTACAAGCTCCTGTCGAAATTGCCTATAATGCAACAGATTTTGAACAAGCAATCCATCGATTGGCCCATTTAGATTTAGTGTTTATAGATACAGCTGGCCGCAATTATAAAGAGGTAAAATATGTAGACGATTTACAGCGTCTCATAAAATTTGATGATCAAGCTGAGTCCTTCTTAGTACTTGCTATGACAACGAAAGAGAAGGATATGGCAAACATTGTAGAGCAATTTAAGCAATTACCAATTGAAAAATTCATTTTTACAAAGATTGATGAAACAAATTCTATTGGCACAATGATTAATTTAATGATTAAATATAATAAAGGACTTGCTTACTACACGAATGGTCAAGAAGTACCAGAAGATATTGAGGAAGCTGATCTAGAAGCAGTACTAAATCTATTTTTTCAAGGTGAAGAAAAATGAGAGACCAAGCTGAAACATTACGCTTGAAAATGTTGAACCAGCAGGGAGAATTAGGCAGGGCAATTGCAGTTGTAAGCGGCAAAGGTGGGGTTGGTAAAAGTAATTTCACTATGAATTTTGCAACTACATTGGCTAATAAAGGGGAAAAAGTTGTCATCGTTGATATGGACATTGGTATGGGCAATATCAATATTTTAATTGGAAAAAATGTTTCTTATAGTTTAAAAGATTACTTGGAAGGAAATAAGTTACTAGATGAGGTAATATTTGAAGGTCCTTTCAATTTGAAGTATATTTCAGGTGGGTCTGGTATGTCGGGCGTCTTAGAATGGTCAGAGATTATATTTGATCGACTCATTCATGCATTTGAGCAGCTTCAAAAAAGCTTTGATTACATTTTTTTTGATATGGGAGCAGGAGCTACTAGCTGGTCATTAGATTTACTAGCCTCTATAGATGAAATCATTGTTCTATCAACAGCAGAGCCAACTTCTATAACAGATGCCTATTCAATGATGAAATATATTCATGCGAGAGATGCAGACAAGCAATTTTATATACTCTGTAATCGAGCTTATAGCAAAGAAGAAGGACTGGAAACCAATGAACGACTAAAGCGTACGATGAAACGTTTTTTGGACAAAGA
The DNA here is from genome assembly GCF_056394365.1 of Lysinibacillus sp. 10T31. NCBI lineage: Bacteria > Bacillati > Bacillota > Bacilli > Caryophanales > Bacillaceae > Lysinibacillus > Lysinibacillus sp. 10T31. The sequence continues at coordinate 118,541 of NZ_JBFTHS010000002.1, read as the reverse complement.
GGTTACGGTATTAGGCTCATTACCTGAAGATTCTGTTGTGCGTAAGGCTGTGCGTGAGCAAGTGCCTTTTTCACTTGCCTATCCAGACGCACTTATTACAAAGACACTTCATCTTATAGTGGCGCGTTTTATGGAACATCGTGCAGAGGAAGTTCATGCACATGATCAGTCAGCGGGTAAATTCTTAACTAAATTAAGAAGTATTTTTTCGAAAGGACGTGATTAATTGGACTTTTTACATAAAAGCAAGCTATTAGTTGTTGATGATTCTGCTTTTATGAGAAAGCTAATTAGTGACTTTTTTGTTGGCAACTCGAAGGTTGAAGTAGTTGGAACAGCACGAAATGGGAAAGATGCGATAAAAAAGATTCAATCATTGCAGCCAACAGTTGTGACAATGGATATTGAGATGCCTGAAATGAATGGGCTTGATGCTTTAAAAGAAATTATGACTATATGTCCAGTACCTGTTGTTATGCTCTCTAGTACAACTCAACGAGGAGCAGAAAATGCCTTATCAGCAATTGAACTTGGAGCAGTAGATTTTGTCGCTAAGCCGAGCGGAACAATTTCTCTTGATTTACATAAAATCCAAACCGAACTTGTCCACAAGGTTGAACAAGCATCATTGGTACCTATTTCGAAATTAAAGAAACCTTCTGGTAGCAAAAGACCACAAGAAAAAACATTAATAGCGAGTACCATTAGAAAAGAATCATTTAGTGAAGGCAGAATGACTCCTCCTGTCAATGTTTTTCCGACAAGGGAAGAATCATCAAAGCCACATGTGGAATGGAATAAAGTAGGCCGGAAAATTGTACTGATTGGGACTTCGACTGGCGGACCTAGAGCCTTACAAGAAGTAATAACAAAAATCCCACAATCAATTCAAGCACCAATTTTAATTGTCCAGCACATGCCAGCAGGATTTACAAAATCTCTTGCTACTCGTTTGGATCAATTGAGTGAGATTACTGTAAAGGAAGCTGAGCAAGGAGATATTCTCCAAAATGGAGTGGCGTATATTGCACCTGGTGGGTATCATTTAAAACTTAGAAAAGTAGGTACCTCCTTTGGCATAGTCCTTGATAATAATGAACCACCTAGATCTGGACATCGACCTTCAGTAGATGTGATGTTTGAAGATGTGAGTCAATTTAAAGATTTTGATAAAGTGGCAGTTATTATGACAGGTATGGGCCATGACGGCTCTAATGGGCTAAAAGCACTAAAAAGTACCGGTAATGTGATTGCAATCGCTGAGTCAGCTGAAACTTGCATAGTGTATGGTATGCCGAAAGCAGCAGTGGAAACGCAGCTTGTCGATGAAATAGCAGATGTAGATGATATTGCACAAACAATAATGAAATATTTGCCTTAAAGGGGTGTCCTCTTATGGAAGTCAATCAATATTTAGAGATGTTTATTGAAGAAAGTAAAGACCATTTACAAGCGTGTAGTGAACATTTATTAGAACTAGAAAAAAATCCAGACGATTTAGCGATTGTTGGGGAAATTTTCCGCTCTGCGCATACATTAAAAGGTATGTCTGCGACAATGGGCTTTGAAGATTTAGCAGATTTAACTCATAAAATGGAAAATGTGTTGGATGCGATCCGAAATGAGAAAATCCATGTATCTCCTGAAATTTTAGATGTTGTCTTCGAGTCAGTAGACCATCTAGAAGAAATGGTGATGGACATTGCAAATGGCGGAGATGGAAAACGTGATGTCTCTTCAACTGTTGCTCAATTAAAGCGTATTGAATTAGGTGAGGAAGCGGCTCCTGAAGTAGTAGGAACTACTGAGACACCAACTACTGCGGTAGCAAGTGTGTTAGAGTATGACGGCTTTGAGCAAACAGTTATTTCACAATCTGCTGAACAAGGTTTCAATGCATTCGAAATTTCAGTGAAATTACGTGAAGACTGTCTTTTAAAAGCAGCACGAGTATTTATGGTGTTCGAGATTTTAGAAAAAGATGGGGAAGTTATTAAATCAAATCCATCAGTAGAAAAGCTTGAAGACGGACAGTTCGACCAACAATTTAGCGTAGCTTTCGTAACAAAAGAATCTGCTGAAGATATGCAGAAAAAGATTATGAGAGTTTCAGAAGTTGAAGAAGTGATTGTCGCAACTATTGAGACACCAACTACTGCTGTAGCAAGTGTTCTAGAGTATGACGGCTTTGAACAAACAGTTATTTCACAATCTGCTGAACAAGGTTTCAATGCATTCGAAATTTCAGTGAAATTACGTGAGGACTGTCTTTTGAAAGCAGCACGTGTATTTATGGTGTTTGAAATATTAGAAAAAGATGGGGATGTCATTAAATCAAATCCATCTGTAGACAAGCTTGAAGACGAACAGTTCGATCAACAATTTTACGTAGCCTTCGTAACGAAAGAATCTGCTGAAGATATGCAGAAAAAGATTATGAAAGTTTCTGAAGTCGAAGAAGTGATTGTCGCAACGATCGAACAAAAGCAACATAGTGAAAAAGAACAAGCAATGCAAGAAGTAGTGGCAACAGCAACGGTAGAAGTTGGGGCTCAACCTGCTACTGCACCTAAAACAAATACTGCAGCACCTACACCTGCAAAAGCAGCGACTCCTGCTAAGGCAGATAAAAACCATGCACCTGTTGGTAATAAAACAATTCGTGTAAATATCGAGCGACTTGATATATTAATGAACTTATTTGAAGAACTTGTTATCGATCGAGGACGACTACAGTCTATTGCAACTGAGGTTAACCATGGAGAGTTAAATGAAACTGTGGAGCGCATGAGCCGAGTCATGGGTGATTTACAAACAATTATTTTAACGATGCGTATGGTGCCTGTTGAAACAGTATTCAATCGCTTCCCGAAAATGATTCGTCAGCTATCTCGTGATCTAAACAAGAAAATTAACCTTGAAATTATTGGTGCTGAAACAGAACTAGATCGTACAGTAATCGATGAAATTGGGGATCCACTTGTTCATTTAATTCGTAATTCTGTTGATCACGGTATTGAAAATCCGACAGCTCGTCTTGCAAAAGGTAAACCAGAAGAAGGAACAGTTGTCCTGCGTGCTTATCATAGTGGTAACTATGTCTTTATTGAAATTGAAGATGATGGAGCAGGTATTAACCGTGAAAAAGTACTTGCGAAAGCTATATCTAAAGGTATTGTTACACAAGAACAATCATATGCAATGTCAGATAAGCAAATCAATGAGCTTATTTTGGCTTCTGGGTTCTCAACGGCAGATGTTATTTCTGACGTATCAGGCCGAGGCGTTGGATTAGACGTTGTTAAAACAACAATAGAATCATTGGGCGGAAATATTTCAATTGAATCTACACAAGATGTAGGATCGGTATTCTCGATTCAATTACCACTGACATTATCGATTATTTCTGTCATGCTAGTAGAAATAGAGAAAGAGATTTATGCAATTCCACTTTCATCAATTATTGAAACTTCAATTATCCGTTCATCTGAAATAATGAATGCGCATAATCAAAAAGTAATCGACTTCCGTGGCAAAGTAGTACCACTAGTATTCTTAGAAGAAATCTTTGAGGTACCTCGCAAAGAACCACAGGATGACGAATTCCATTCAGTGGTCATCGTTCGAAAAGGTGAGAAGCTTGCTGGTTTAGTTGTGGATTCATTCATTGGCCAACAAGAAATTGTGCTGAAATCATTAGGAAACTACTTAACGAATATCTTTGCAATTTCAGGTGCAACAATTTTAGGTAACGGAAAAGTAGCCTTAATTGTGGATTGTAACGCACTTATTAAATAAGGTGAATGAATAAGAGAGGTGTAAACAATGACAAACGTAGTGGAACAAGAAAGTATTAAAGTAATTGTTTTTCAACTAGCTGATAAAGAATATGCGATTCCAGTGTCTCATGTACAAGGGATTGAAAAACTAATGCATATTACGCGCGTACCGAAAACGGAAAAATATGTAAAAGGTGTTATTAACCTACGCGGTGTCGTAACACCAATTGTAGATTTACGTGAACGATTTGAATTACCTGTCTCTGAACATGAAGAAACAACACGCATTATCATTATTTCATTAGAAGATATGGAAGTAGGTTTCGTCGTAGACTCTGCAAACGATGTATTAGACATCTCTGCTGACTCAATTGAACCACAGCCCGAAGTAGTAGGTTCACTGGAAGAAGAATTTATTTCAGGGGTGGCTAAAATAGATAAACGATTATTAATTTTATTGCATTTAGAGAAAGTACTAATTCCACTAAAGTAGGGATCGATAATGACATATAATCAAAAGATTACATCACTACATTTAGATGTATTAAAGGAAATTGGTAATATAGGTGCTGCGCATGCTGCGACAGCACTTTCCAATTTACTTGGTAAAAAAATTGATATGCGAGTACCAAAGGTTGAAATGGTGTCATTTAATGACATGATGGAGCTTGCTGGAGGATCTGAAAATGTCGTAGTTGGAATCTATCTACGCATTGAAGGTGATGCTGAAGGTAGTATGTTCTTTATTCTGCCAATTGAACAAGCAAATCGATTTATTCGTCGTCTCATATTTGATGAATCATTCGACTTTAAAAAACGACCTGTTTCAGAGTTAGGTTTATCAGCTATGCAGGAGATGGGTAATATTTTATCTGGCTCTTATTTATCGGCGTTATCTGATTTTACAAATTTAAAAATTTATCCAACTGTGCCGGGACTAAGTGTTGACATGTTTGGTGCCATTATTAGTATTGGTTTGATTGAATTATCACACGTTAGCGATAATGTTATCGTCATAAACACATCCATTTTTGAAGACGGTGTAGAAGATCAGGAAATGGTAAGAGGGCATTTCTTCTTATTACCAGATCCAGACTCATTTGATGCTATTTTTAAAGCATTAGGAGTTTCATAGATGATACTAAACAGTAGTAATGGGCAAGTTATAAAAGTTGGAATTGCACAAATGGATGTAGTAAAGTTACCAAATACGATAAGAACATCAGGTCTTGGATCTTGTGTAGGTGTTATTTTATATGATGAATCAAAAAAAATAGCTGGTTTAATTCATGTGATGTTGCCAGATTCGAGTTTAGGTAGACAAGAATCAATAAATGTGGCTAAATTTGCTGACACAGGCATTGCGGCAATGATTGACTTATTAAAGTTAGAAGGCGTTCAAAAATTCAAGCTAAAGGCAAAAATTGCGGGTGGTGCGCAGATGTTTCAATTCACTTCAGATAAAGATTCCATGCGCATTGGCCCACGTAATGTAGAAGCTGTAAAGCAAGAGCTAAAGCGTCATGGAATTCGTTTAATTGCCGAAGACACGGGCGGTAATAGTGGTAGAACAATTGAATTTAATCCTGCGACTTCGACATTACATATTCGAACAGTTAACCAAGGAGTGAGCGAAATATAATGTTTGGTTCTATTTTTTATAACCTATGGGGAGCTTTATTTGCATTTTCTATATATTTTTTTAGTACATTTCTAAAACCTTATACACCACTACGAATTATCATAGGGTCATTTGTGGCGGGAATAATTGTGTTTTTCGTCATGTATATTGTAAGATTTTTAATTGCCTATGTTTTATTCACACCAGAGGACGCTGAAGAAGTTGTTGAAGGTGAGCATGAAGAAAACGAATCCGATAATCGCGAAGAAAACAATCAAGAAACACCGACGGTCAACTCTACCGTTGAGTTTCAAGATGAAAACTCAGAGGAAATTGCTCAAGTTGTACGCACAATGATGGATCGTGAGGATGATCTGCAAGTAAATAATGCTTAAAAATGGGAGTCGCGAGTAGCGGCTCTTTTTTTATAGATATCTTAATTCTTGCATATTTTTAATTTTATTGGTCTTAGTGAGCTTGGACTAAAATCCAAACTAAAAAATGCCCGACACATAAATGTAAAGAATCTGTGATAGAGTCTGAGAAACAAATGAAATTATAGTCGATTCTTGTTATAATATAGGAAAGATTTTCATTTATTTTATGTTAGAGGCTCATAGCTAGTAACGCATTGTTGCCATCTACGAATAACTAAAATTTTCAGGAAGAAGTACAACAGTAAGCATTAAGGTAATATAAGACAGTGGCAAACAGGCGCGTAGATGCGTTTTTCTTAGAGAGGTGGATTACATGACACAACCAATTCTGAACGATGAACAAAAGCTGTGGAACCGCTGGATAAATGAACGTGATCCAGATGCTGGTGATTTACTTATAAAAAAATATATTTCTCTAGTATCCTATCATGTACAACGTATTGGAGCGAGCTTACCAAAGAGTGTATCGCGAGACGATTTAACGAGCTTAGGTATGGTAGGTCTTTTTGACGCGTTAAATAAATTTGATATTAATAGAGACTTGAAATTTGATACATATGCTTCTTTTAGAGTAAGAGGAGCAATTATTGATGGTTTACGTAAGGAAGATTGGTTGCCACGTTCCGCACGTGAGAAGGCAAAAAAGTTAGATGCACAAATTGAACAGTTAGAACAAAAATATATGCGTCATGTAACACCTGAGGAACTTGCGGAACATATGACTTTACCTGTTGAGGAAGTTTACCAAACTGTACAGGAGCATTTCTTTTCAAATGTTCTTTCCATTAATGAGCAGCAAGATCAAGATGAGACTGATGGAAAGTCATTTGTTATTCGTGATGATACGACTAAGACACCTGAGCAAGCTGTCGTTAAGTCAGAACTACTAGGGGATTTAGCGGAAAATATCCAAAAGCTCAATGATAAGGAGCAGCTGGTGCTTAGTTTATTTTATACTGAGGAATTAACATTAACAGAAATTGGAGAAATGCTTGGATTATCAACATCACGCATTTCACAAATCCACTCTAAGGCGTTATTAAAGCTTCGGAAATTATTATCCAATGAAATGATTAATGCTTAATCATCTTTAGATACATATCGTTGAAGGAGGAAGTTTCATGAGTTTAAAGGGTGTCGAACTACAAATAGCTATTCCAAAAACATTTGAAGCAGGAAAAATGGCGGATCAGGCACAACAACAAACTTTGGCTCAGCAAGCACATGCAAATGAAGCGTTAAAAAAAGAAATAGAACGCAAGCAAAAAGTTGTGAATACTTCAGAGGGTATGGATGAGATCAGTGAAGATGAAGAAGCAGGTGTCGAGTATATAAAAGGTACTCGAAAAAAGAAAAATAAGGATAATGAAAATCGAGAAAAGCAGGCGCAGCATCCGTTTAAAGGAAATTTCGTGGATTATAGTGGATAGGAGTTTACGATGACAATCATACTAATTGCGGTTCTATTTATTTTACAGCTACTTTCATTTTATTTCCTTATCATATTAAATACGAAGTTAGCAAAATTTAAGGACTTAGAAAGAAAACAGGAGCGCTTAATGCGTGAAATGGATGACACAATCAGTGTCTATTTAGCTGATATGAAAGATGAAAATGATCGCCTAATTCAAGAGTTGCAAAGAGTTTCAAAGTCTGAAATTCAAAATGCTGTGAAACAAGGGGAGCAGATTGTGAGGCAAAAGGAGCAGGAGCAACCTTCTTCTCTGACAAAGGAAGAAAGCACTGTAGACGGTTCTGTTAGTCTAGATAATGAACCGCGTGTTTATGTGCCCAAAAATATCGTAGCCAATGCTTATTCACGTCAGCAGCAAACTGGGGCTAAAACTGATGCTAAAGTGGTACATTCAGCCAAGCAACCAACTGATGCAACCAAAAAGGAAGAAGCGAAGCCATTAACAATAGAACAACAAGCTGTTGAATTAGCGAAACAAGGTAAAACAGCAGAAGAAATTGCCAAGCAGCTGCAAAAAGGAAAAACAGAAATCGAGCTTTTATTGAAATTTCATCACTAAAACAGTTGCGGACGAGATAAAGCTATGATATAGTTGCAAATGGTGTTATTAATACACACGCGTTTTGATGTAGTAAGTGGTGCTCTAAGATTAGGGTAGCTTGTTGCAAGTGATAAATGCGGAGGATAAAAACCAAACATACTAGGAGGAAATACACATGTCAGTAATTTCTATGAAACAATTACTTGAAGCTGGTGTACATTTCGGTCACCAAACTCGTCGTTGGAACCCAAAAATGAAGAAATATATCTTCGTTGAACGTAACGGGATCTACATCATCGACTTACAAAAAACTGTTAAAAAATTAGAGGAAGCTTATGACTTCATGCGTCAAGTTGGTCAAGACGGTGGTAAAGTTCTTTTCGTTGGTACGAAAAAACAAGCACAAGAAGCGATCAAAGATGAAGCTGAACGTTCAGGCAACTACTACATCAACCAACGTTGGTTAGGTGGTACTCTTACAAACTTCGGTACAATTCAAAAACGTGTTGCACGTATGAAAGCAATCGAAAAAATGGAAGAAGATGGAACTTTTGAAGTTCTACCTAAAAAAGAAGTAATCCAACTTAAAAAAGAACACGAACGTCTAATCAAATTCTTAGGCGGTATCCGTGATATGCACGCTCTTCCAGACGTAATGTTCGTGGTTGACCCACGTAAAGAACGCATTGCTGTTGCAGAAGCTATTAAATTAAACATCCCTCTAGTAGGTATTGTTGATACAAACTGTGATCCAGATGAAATCGACTACGTAATTCCTGCTAATGACGATGCTATTCGCGCTGTTAAACTTTTAACTGCTAAAATGGCTGACGCTTTAATCGAGTCAAAACAAGGTGAAGAGGAAGCTCCAGCTGTAGAAGCTGCTGCTGAGTAATTCACGTTTACAAAAAGGTGATAAGTGGCTCAGGACCCTTATCACCTTTTTTAGAACCTATCACTAAAATTTATACAACCAATTTGAGGAGGAAACACTAAATGGCAAACATTACTGCACAATTAGTAAAAGAATTACGTGAAAAAACTGGCGCTGGAATGATGGATTGTAAAAAAGCGTTAGTACAAACTGATGGCGATATAGATGCTGCAATCGATTTCCTACGTGAAAAAGGTCTTTCTTCAGCTGCTAAAAAAGCTGACCGTATCGCTGCAGAAGGTACAACTTACATTTTAGAAAATGGTAACGAAGCAATCATCCTAGAAGTAAATGCTGAAACTGACTTCGTTTCTAAAAACGATAAATTCCAAGTATTAGTTGCTTCATTAGCTGAACAATTACTTGCTGCTAAACCTGCAACAGTTGAAGCTGCATTAGAGATTGCAAATGCAGAAGGTGTAAAAGTTGTTGACCAAATTTCAACAGCAATTGCAACAATCGGTGAAAAAATTACTCTTCGTCGTTTCGAAGTGAAAACAAAAACTGATGCAGATGCATTCGGTTCTTACTTACACATGGGCGGCCGCATCGGTGTATTAGTTACTTTAGAAGGTTCTACAGATGCTTCTTCTGCTAAAGATGTTGCTATGCATATCGCAGCTATTAACCCTACTTATGTTTCTCGCGATGAAGTTTCTGCTGAAGAAGTTGAACGTGAGCGTAAAGTATTAACTGAACAAGCTCTTAACGAAGGTAAACCAGAAAACATCGTAGCAAAAATGGTTGAAGGTCGTCTTGGTAAATACTTCGAAGATGTTTGCTTACTTGACCAAACATTCGTTAAAAACTCAGATCAAAAAGTACGTGACTTCGTTGCTTCAACTGGCGGTTCAGTAAACGGCTTCGTACGTTACGCTGTAGGTGAAGGTATCGAAAAACGTGAAGATAACTTTGCTGAAGAAGTAATGAGCCAAGTTAAAGGTAACTAATTTAGCTTGCGTTTGATCCTAATCAAATAATATCTAGATTTTCTAGACAAAAAATGGGGAACACAACATAGCGTGTTCCCTATTTTTCCGAAATGAGCGAAAAAAGATATAATTGTCTCATCATAAAAAAGTTAGAGATGATAGTTATTTAATAATATTCCATTTATACAAGCTGATTGGACGCCTAAGGAAAGCGCCCGGTCAGAGTGAAAATTAATCAAAGTTATGGTGTACGCCATATAATTTTTCTATTTTGCCTTATTCACAACTAGCAATTATTGTAATATATACTATAATGGAAAAGGGAATAAGGATGTTTTAAATAAAGTCTGACGGAGGTTTACAATGAGTGTGCCACAATATAAACGAGTAGTTATAAAATTAAGTGGTGAAGCGTTAGCTGGGGAAGCGGGCTTCGGTTTATCACCAAAAATTATCAAGTCTGTTGCAGAAGAGGTAAAAGAGGTAGTAGATCTTGATGTAGAAGTTGCTGTTGTTGTAGGTGGCGGTAATATTTGGCGTGGAAAAATCGGTAGCGAAATGGGGATGGATCGTGCAGCAGCCGATTATATGGGTATGCTAGCAACGGTTATGAACTCTCTAGCGTTACAAGATGCACTGGAGAAATTAGGAATTGAAACACGTGTGCAATCTTCTATTGTAATGACACAAGTAGCAGAGCCATATATTCGCCGTAAAGCAGTTCGTCACCTAGAGAAAAAACGAGTAGTTATTTTTGCAGCAGGTACTGGTAACCCATTCTTCTCTACTGATACTACAGCTGCGTTACGTGCAGCTGAAATCGACGCAGATGCGATTTTAATGGCAAAAAATAATGTAGATGGTGTTTATTCTGCAGATCCAAAAGTAGATGCAACTGCCGTTAAATATGATACACTCACGTACTTAGACGTTATCCAACAAGGCTTACAAGTAATGGATTCTACAGCTTCTACTTTATGTATGGATAACGATATTCCGTTAATTGTCTTCTCAATTACGGAACCAGGTAATATTAAACGTGCCGTACAAGGCGAGAAAATTGGAACAGTTGTTAGGAGGAATGCATAATGTCTAAACAAGTATTAGAACAAGCTAAAGAAAAAATGAACAAAACAATTGCCGCTTTTTCACGTGAACTATCTTCAATCCGTGCAGGTCGTGCAAATGCCGCTCTACTAGATCGCATTACGGTTGATTATTATGGTGCACCAACACCTATTAATCAACTTGGAGGTGTTGCGGTACCAGAAGCGCGTTTATTAGTTATTACACCTTACGATAAAACAATTTTAGGTGAAATCGAAAAAGCGATTATGAAATCAGATATTGGTATTACACCAACAAATGATGGATCTGTTATTCGCTTAATGATTCCTGCTTTAACAGAAGATCGTCGTAAAGATCTTGTGAAGCAAGTGAAAAAAGAAGCAGAGGATGCAAAAATCGCTGTACGTAATGTTCGTCGCGATGCTAATGATGATCTGAAAAAACTTGAAAAAGCTGGCGAAATCACAGAAGATGATCTACGTGGATACGGTGAAGATATTCAAAAATTAACGGATGAATTCATCGTTAAAGTAGATCAAGTGACGAAAGAAAAAGAAAAAGAAATTCTAGAAGTGTAAGCAACTACTCGCTTTGCATATCTATGATGGAACTTTTTGATGAGATGAAGGCGTCCTATACATATAAAGGACGTCTTTTCTTTTTACTGTTAAAGTATATTTTCATTCAGGAGGGTCCAAACACTTCTGAGATAGTGAAACTTTAATTGTTTTAAGGGAAATATCTTTCATCTATTTTTGCTTTCTTTTAAGATTAAGAAGAACTATTCTTTATATGAACTGAAAAACATTATTAAAAATCGAACGAAAAAAGGGGAGCAAAACCCCTTTTTAGCCTTAAGTTGAATGGGTATGATAAAAGTCTTAAAAGCCTCACTTAATAAAGAGAGTTCATCACTAGAATTTGGAATATGTCATGTTAAGTTGATTTTCATTTCGACTACACAGTTGTATTGAAAATTAACTCAACGTATGGAGATATCTTAAAATGTGTAGTTCTAAAATAAGGTAGTTCATACATAGTCAATTTAGAGGGGAAAAAAAAGACAAAAAGCGCTTTTGTTTGTTATGATAGGTTAGTATACGTCCGATTAGTTGTAGTGGGGGAGTTAGCATGTTTAAAAAGCTATTAGGTAAACAAATAAATATAGATTCACTATCATTGGAGGAACGTGTTGCCCTTGCGAAAAACGAGCCGATTCCTGCCCATGTAGCGATTATTATGGACGGAAATGGACGTTGGGCAAAGAAACGTGCCTTGCCACGTGTTGCTGGGCACCATGAAGGTATGAAGACGGTACGAAAGGTAACTAGATTTGCGTCAGATCTAGGTATTAAAGTTTTAACGGTGTACGCGTTCTCTACAGAAAATTGGAAGCGACCAAAACCAGAGGTCGATTTCCTAATGCGTTTACCTGTCGAATTTTTAGGTTCCTTTTTACCTGAAATGATGGAACGCAATGTACGTGTTGAAATGATAGGAGATCCATCTTTGTTACCTGCACATACGCAAAAAGCGTTGTATGATGCGATGGAGGAGACGAAGCATAATACAGGACTAATTCTAAATTTTGCTCTGAATTATGGAAGTCGTTCGGAAATGGTTAGTGCCATGAAAACAATGCTTCAGAAGGTGCAGAACGGTCAATTAACGATGCAAGACATAACAGAAGAGTGCTTGACATCTCATTTAATGACGGCCCATCTACCAGAGCCAGATTTATTAATTCGTACAAGTGGTGAAGTGCGATTAAGCAACTTTATGTTATGGCAGCTCGCCTATACAGAATTTTGGTTTACAGATACATTGTGGCCAGATTTTAGCGAGGAAAACTTACTGAAAGCGGTGGAAAACTACCAGAAACGTAATCGCCGTTACGGTGGGTTGAAGGGAGAAGAAACAACTTGAAACAACGAATTATTACAGCAATAATTGCAGCAGCACTATTTATTCCATTTGTTATTTATGGGAAAGTGCCATTTACAATATTTGTGCTTGCGATGGCTGTTGTCGGCTTTTATGAAATACTAAAAATGAAAGGTATTTCACTTTTTTCAGTACCTGGTTTTTTAGGGTTACTAACATTAATACTACTTGTTATACCAACAGACTGGTCAAATAAGGTAGTAGATGCAATTGGCTATTCCTCCAATTTAATGGTTGTGTATGGTCTAATGATGCTATTACTCATATATGTAGTACTTGTAAAAAATAAAATTACATTCGATGAAGTTGCATTTATATTATTAGGTGCGTTTTATGTCGGGTTAGGCTTCCATTATTTAATCGAAACACGAAGCTATGGTCTAGAGTTTGTCGTATATTGTTTACTTGTAGTTTGGACAACTGACTCAGGTGCATATTTTGTTGGAAGAAAACTAGGCAAAAATAAGCTATGGCCTGAAATTTCACCGAAGAAAACCGTGGAAGGTTTTGTGGGTGGGATTGTTATAGCAGTAATTTTTGCAATCGCGATGCAAGCAATTTATCCATTTGCAAAAGGCTATGGCTCACTTATTTTCATCACAATCTGTGCGTCAATTATTGGCCAAATGGGCGATTTAGTGGAATCTGCTATCAAGCGCCATTTTGACGTAAAGGATTCAGGAAATATTTTACCTGGGCATGGCGGTATTTTAGATCGCTTTGATAGTCTATTGTTCGTAGTCCCTTTACTACATTTTTTCCATTGTTTTTGGTAACTAGGAAACAATAGCGGTCATCGGACGCCTCTAGGAAAGCGTCCAGTCGGAACCGAAATCAACTCTACGTCATGCTGACGAGTCATAATAATAGCATTTTCCTCTAAACAGAGTGCTATATCATTTGCTGAGATAGAAAAAGGGGACAATTTGTCGTGAAAAAAATTAGTTTACTTGGTGCAACTGGTTCAATCGGTTGGCAAACCTATGATATTTTAAAAGAACAACGCGATGCCTTTCATTTAGTGGCGTTTTCTTCAGGAAAAAACATCGAAAAAACGCGTGAAATGATTGAAACTTTAAAGCCTGAGCTTGTATCTGTTCAATTAGAAGAAGATGCAATTATGCTCGCTAAAGAATATCCACAAGTACAATTTACGTTTGGTGCAAAAGGGCTTGTAGAGGTAGCAACACATCCTGATTCGACGGTGTTAGTAAACGCGGTTCTTGGAAGTGTTGGACTAGAATCGACATTAGCTGCAATTCGCATGGGCAAAACAATTGCCATTGCCAATAAAGAAACACTTGTAACCGCTGGACATTTAGTGATGGCAGAAGCCAAAAAATACAATGCAGCAATTTTGCCGGTTGATAGTGAGCATTCAGCGATTTTCCAATCGATGAATGGTGAGAATCCAAAAAATATTGAACGTTTAATTATTACAGCTTCTGGTGGTAGCTTCCGTGACAAAACACGCGAGGAACTAAAGCATGTAACGGTTGCAGATGCACTAAACCACCCGAACTGGTCAATGGGTGCGAAAATTACGATAGATTCTGCTACAATGATGAATAAAGGACTAGAAGTCATCGAAGCACATGTCTTATTTGATATGCCTTATGATAAAATTGATGTACTTTTGCATAGAGAAAGTATTATTCACTCCCTAGTTGAGTATCATGATACTAGTGTCATTGCACAGTTAGGTACGCCGGACATGCGTGTACCTATCCAATATGCCTTAAGCTACCCAGATCGTATGCCACTGCATAACGGACAAAGACTCAATTTAGCACAAATTGGTCAGTTACATTTTAAAGAAATGGATTTTGAACGTTATCCAGCATTGCGACTAGCCTATGAAGCTGGGCGCACAGGCGGTACAATTTTAACAGCGATGAATGCAGCGAATGAAGCGGCAGTTGCGGCATTTTTACAAGGGAAAATAACATTCCTAGAAATTGACGAAACGATTGAGCGTGTAATGCAAGCACATAGCAACATATTAGTGCCGGATTTGCAAACAATTTTGCATGTAGACAGTGAAACAAGAAAAACAGTGTTAGACATGGTAAAATAAAGAGAGAAGATATCGTTAACTATTCGCTTTTAAAGGTGGGGTATTATGCAAACAGCTATTGCATTTATTTTAATATTTGGCCTACTTGTATTCTTCCATGAATTTGGTCATTTCTTATTCGCGAAACGAGCAGGAATTATGGTTCGAGAATTTGCAATCGGTATGGGCCCAAAAATTTATGGAAAAACACATGGTGAAACAATCTATACGTTACGCTTATTGCCGATTGGTGGTTACGTGCGTATGGCAGGTGAGGACATGGATGGCGCCGAGTTACAGCCGGGCTATCGAGTAGGGCTTATTGTAGATGAAGATAATGTTGTAAAGAAAATTATCTTTAATCAAAATAATAAGCAATTACCAGATTTGTTATTTTTAGAAGTTGAGCGTGCCGATTTAGAAAAGGATTTGTTTGTAGAAGGCTATGATGAAGAAGAAAAATTAGTTCGTTATAGTGTTGCAAGAGATTGTATTCTCGTCGAAAACGGTAAAGAAACATTAATTGCACCATATGATCGTCAATTTAACGCTAAAACAGTCGGTCAACGAGCTATGACAATCTTCGCAGGTCCGTTATTTAACTTTATTTTAGCTTTTATTATTTATATGCTGATTGGATTAATTCATGGTGTACCTACATATGAGCCAATCATCACAGAAGTAGTACAAAATGATCCGGCTGCACAAGCAGGAATGCTTGCAGGTGATAAAGTAGTTGGCATTGACGGACAAGTAGTTAAAAAATGGCAAGATTTAGCTGCCATTGTACAAGATCACCCTGGTGAAGATATTACAGTAACAGTTGATCGAAATGGTCAGCAAGTTAACCTAAAAATGAAGGTAAAAGAAGTAGAACAAAATGGCGATAAATATGGTCAAATAGGGGTTAAGTATGAGAGTCCACGTGAATTTAATCCATTAAAGGCTGTTGTTTATGGCGCACAAGAAACGTATAATATGACTGCTAAAATATTTGAATTGCTTGGTATGTTAATTACCGGTAAATTCACGATAGATGCTCTATCAGGTCCAGTAGGAATTTATAAGGCGACAGAGCAGGTAGCTCAATATGGATTCTTAAATTTAATGAATTGGGCAGCGATGTTAAGTATTAACCTTGGTATTATGAACTTACTACCGCTACCAGCACTTGACGGTGGTCGTCTATTATTCTTTGGCTTTGAAGCAATAAGAGGTAAACCAATCGATCGTCAAAAAGAGGGTCTTGTACATTTTGTCGGTATCGTACTATTGATGATCTTAATGGTCGTAGTTACATGGAACGATATACAACGATTTTTCTTTTAACTTATTTCAGCAGATGCCAAACATCCGCTGAAATAGAGGAACTCAGTCTAAGAACGCCACGTCCTGTGGCAATGACTGAGTGACCTACATCACGTTGGCCCAAAGCCTCCGGCGGATGTCACGGAATCGGAAGGGAGTTCATAAAGGATGTTAGCCTAAAATCATCGCATCCATGCGATAACGGCTAACTGACCTGCATCATGCCGCTAGCGCTGCGCTTTCGCGCAAAAAACATCTGTTCTGTCGCTACGTTAGCACTGCGCTTTCGCACAAAAAACATCTGTTCTGTCGCTACGTTAGCACTGCGCTTTCGCACAAAAAACATCTGTTCTGTCGCTACGTTAGCACTGCGCTTTCGCACAAAAAAACATCTGCAGGCCAAAGCACAAAGCCGATTCCGGACGCAATTATGCCGAGGCATAATTGATCTAAATAAATGAAGTTAAGTTAAGTTTTTCAAGTAAAACATATTTAGAAGAAGCCCAGGCAATTATGCTCAGGTGAAAATTGATTGAAAAAACATAGCTTTGAGCGCAATTTTTTTGAAACATTGCGTTCAAAGCTAAATTTGTTTATGCTAATTAGAGTATAAAAACTTATCTATTAAAAAGGTGGAACACTGAATGAAGCAAAGTAAAACATTTATCCCAACGCTACGTGAAGTACCTGCTGATGCAGAGGTAAAATCACATAAGCAATTACTACGTGCAGGGTTTATTCGTCAAAATACAAGTGGGGTATACTCGTATTTACCGCTTGCAAAACGTGTGTTAACAAAAATAGAAAACATTATTCGTGAAGAGATGGAAGCAATCAATTCAATTGAGCTTTTAATGCCTTCATTACAATCTGCGGAACTTTGGCAGGAATCAGGCCGCTGGGAAAAATACGGTCCAGAATTAATGCGTTTAAAGGACCGTCATGATCGTGATTTCGCATTAGGGCCAACACATGAAGAAGTAATCACAACTTTAGTACGTGATGAGATTAAATCATATAAAAAATTACCGCTAACACTTTATCAAATTCAAACTAAATTCCGTGATGAAAAACGTCCTCGCTTTGGTTTACTACGAGGCAGAGAGTTTATTATGAAAGATGCATACTCTTTCCATGCATCACGTGAAAGTTTAGATGAAACATATGATGATATGTATCGTGCCTATTCAAATATTTTCTCTCGTCTAGGTTTAAACTATCGTGCAGTTATTGCAGATGCAGGCTCAATTGGTGGGAAAGGAACACATGAATTTATGGTTCTTTCTGAAATTGGGGAAGATACAATTGCATACTCTGACACGTCTAATTATGCTGCAAACATCGAAATGGCAGAAGTTCTTGTAGACTATCAACCATCAGATAAAGCATTAAATGAGCTTGAAAAAGTGGCAACACCAGACCAAAAAACAATCGAAGAAGTATCAGCTTTCTTAAATGTTGAGCCTTCAAATGTCATTAAATCATTAGTGTTTGATGTTGACGGTGAATTAGTGGTTGTACTTGCTCGTGGAGATCACGAAATTAATGATATTAAGCTGAAAAATGCACTTGAAGCTGGTTCTGTTGAACTTGCTAGTGAAGCGGCAATCCGTGATTTATTAGGCTGTGGTGTTGGTTCAATCGGTCCTGTTAAATTACCAATAGACGTAAAAGTAGTAGCTGACAATGCTATTAAATCTATTTGTAACGGTGTAGCCGGTGCAAATGAAGATGGTTTCCATTTAGTAAATGTTAATCCAG
Source organism: Lysinibacillus sp. 10T31 (assembly GCF_056394365.1). Taxonomy (NCBI): domain Bacteria; kingdom Bacillati; phylum Bacillota; class Bacilli; order Caryophanales; family Bacillaceae; genus Lysinibacillus; species Lysinibacillus sp. 10T31. The sequence goes on along the minus strand of NZ_JBFTHS010000002.1, from coordinate 100,686 downwards.
AGCGTGATTTTGCAGTGAATGAATACTTAGATATTCGTTTTATTCAAGAGGGCGATCCATCTCCAGATGGACAAGGAATTATCAAATTTGCAGAAGGTATCGAGGTTGGTCATATTTTCAAATTAGGAACAACTTACTCTGCAAAAATGAATGGTACATTCTTAGACGAACAAGGTAAATCACAACCATTTATTATGGGATGCTATGGTATTGGTGTATCACGTATTTTAGCTGCTGTTGCAGAGCATTTCCAAGATGACAATGGTTTTGTTTGGCCAACACAATTAGCTCCTTATGATATCCATGTTGTCCCTGTTAATACAAAGGATGAAACACAGGTTGCCTTAGCTGATGAGCTATATGGCTTATTGAAATCATACCGTTATGATGTGCTATTAGATGATCGTGCTGAGCGCGCTGGGGTTAAATTCGCAGATGCTGACTTAATTGGCTTACCTGTCCGTGTAACAGTAGGTAAAAAAGCAACTGAAGGTGTTGTTGAGGTTAAATTCCGTCAAACAGGTGAAACGTTCGAATGGAAAAAAGAAGAGGTCATTGATCGCTTAAATGAATTTTTCCGCAAGAATTAACTTCTTTCAGCGGGAGTCTCCCATCTCTATGGTGGTGAGATGAATGCGGGTTTTAAGCTCCTTTTCAGTGGGTGTCCAAACACCCGCTGAAATAGAGGAACTCAGTCTAAGAACGCCACGTCCTGTGGCAATTTATCTGTGCGAAAGCGAAGCGACAGCAACACACAACTGAGTGACCAACATCGTGTTGGCCTAAAGCCTCCGGCGGATGTCACGGAATCGGAAAGGAGTTCTTAGGGGATGTTAGCCTAAACTCATCGCATCCATGCGATAACGGCTAACTGACCTGCGTCGTGCAGGCCTAAGCACAAAGCCGATTCCGGACGCATTGTTTATCTGCGCGAAAGCGTAGCGACAGCGGCAATTATGCCGAGGCATAATTGATTTTTTCCTTTAGAAAGGCTTGTCCCAAAAAGGATGTAAATGGCATTAAATAGATAAAAGATTCGCGCCACTTCTCGGGGACAGCGAGCCAAGCATGAATTCATAGATGTTTAGGATTTGTGAGGCTTGACGGTCACCTGCGGAAAGGGAGCGAATTTTTTCTTTGATTCGTAAACGTTGGTGAGGAATTAAAACAAGGGGCATAAAGACTGTCTCTTTCTGAAAGTAGGTGTCAATAGATTGGAACAGCAACAAGAAGCAAGAACGAAGTTTCAAATGCTCTTGCAACAACTAGAGTTAACAGATGATGTGTATATGTCCTTTTTTGAGGAAGGTGAATTATCACGGTTAACTGTACACAAAAAGAATAGGCTATGGAATTTTTCCATTAAATTACGAGATGTACTTCCTTTTTCACTATACCAACTATTTCGTACTCGTTTGACTGAAAAATTTTCAGCTATCGCTCAAATTCACACAACTTTTGATACGGTAGAGCAAAATGTTACGGAGGAACTTGTCCAACAATATTGGTTAACAGTAGTAGAGCAAATAGATGAGATGGCGCCACCTTTAAAACATTGTCTAGCATCGCAAATACCTATGTGGAATGGGCAAAAAATCACTTTATCTTGCATGCAAGAAATGGAATATATGATGCTGAAAACAAAGTATGCAGAAAAGCTTTCCGAAAGCTATAGTCAATTTGGCTTCCCACACATTGTGATAGATTTTGTGCTTCAAGATCAAACGGAAGAAATGATTGCGGCACAGGAAGCTTTCATGGAACAAAGGCGTTTAGAGGAAGCAGCTTTAGCTCAGCAAGCGATACAAGATTACCAAAAACGTGAGCAGGAGAAGAAAGAAAATCCAGCTCTTGCGAACCTTGGTGACCGCCCATTCCAGCTTGGTATGTTAATTAAAGATGATGAAACAATGGAAATTAAACGCATTGTTGAGGAAGAACGCCGTGTTATCATAGAAGGTTTTGTTTTTGATACAGAAATTAGGGAGCTGAAAAGCGGTCGTTCTTTATTACAAATTAAAATTACCGACTATACGGATTCTATCGTTGTAAAAATGTTCTCACGTGATAATGATGATGCGGAACTTATGAAGCATTTGAAAAAAGGCATGTGGGTAAAAGTCCGAGGCTCTGTACAAACTGACACATTCATTCGTGATTTAATCGTTATGGCAAATGATATTAATGAAATAAAAAAAGCAACACGTCAGGACCACGCACCAGAAGGCGAAAAACGGGTGGAGCTACATCTTCATACACCAATGAGTCAAATGGATGCAGTGACACCAGTTGGTAGACTTGTTGAGCAGGCTGCAAAGTGGGGTCATCCAGCAGTGGCTATTACTGACCATGCTGTTGTGCAATCCTTCCCAGAGGCCTATGCAGCAGGGAAAAAGCATGGCATAAAAGTTATTTATGGCTTGGAGGCTAATTTAATAGATGATGGTGTACCGATTGCGTATGCACCTGAGAACCGATTATTAGCTGATACTACCTATGTCGTGTTTGACGTAGAGACGACAGGACTATCAACTGCTTACGATACTATAATTGAGCTTGCTGCTGTTAAAATTCAAGATGGAAATGTTATAGATAAATACGAAAGCTTTGCTAATCCACATCATCCACTTTCAGCAACAACCATTGAACTGACAGGTATTACAGATGATATGGTACGTAACGCGCCAGAAGTGGAGCAAGTCATTAAGGAGTTCCATGCATTTATCGGAGATGGCGTAGTAGTAGCCCATAATGCATCGTTTGATATGGGCTTTTTATACACAGGCTATAAAAAATTCGGGCTAGAGGGAACGATTCATCCAGTTATTGATACGTTGGAGCTTGCGAGAATGCTTTATCCAACGATGAAAAACCATCGTTTAAATACACTTTGTAAAAAATTCAATATTGAATTAACCCAGCATCACCGGGCTATTTATGATACAGAGGCAACGGGGTATTTACTTTTACAGCTGTTAAAAGATGCAGATGAATTAGATATTAAGTACCACGACGACTTTAATAAGCATGTCGGTGGTGGGGATGCTTATAAAAAGGGACGACCAATGCACTGCACAATATTAGCGGTAGATAATGCTGGACTAAAAAATTTATTTAAACTAGTCACGCATTCCCATACAAAAACTTTCTATCGTGTACCTCGCGTAACACGAGCGGTTCTAGAGCAATATAGAGAAGGTTTAATAGTAGGATCAGGTTGTAGTAATGGTGAATTATTTGAGACGATGATGAATAAATCCCCAGAGGAAGCAGAGCAAGTTGCGAGATTTTATGATTATATTGAAGTTCAACCAAAGGCAGTGTATGCACCTTTAATTGAGCGCAATGTCATACGTGATGAATGGACACTTGAAGATATTATTCGCAAACTTGTAAAGCTAGGGAAGAAAATCGATAAACCAGTTGTAGCTACCGGAAATGTCCATTACTTAGATCCGAATGATGGGATGTTCAGACAAATACTAATTGGCTCTCAAGGTGGTGCCAACATCTTAAATAGATCAAAGCTACCTGAAGTTCATTTTAGAACGACTAATGAAATGCTTGAAGAATTTGATTTTTTAGGACCAGATCTTGCGAAGGAAGTAGTTGTCACCAATTCTCAAAAAGTCGCAAATATGATTGGTGATGTTAAACCAATTAAAGATGATTTATATACACCAAAAATTGAAGGCTCAGATGATGAGGTTACAAATTTAACCTATGAAATGGCACATCTTATATACGGAGAAGAGCTACCAGAAATCGTGAAGGCCCGAATTGAAAAGGAATTAAAGTCAATTTTAGGCCACGGTTTCGGAGTAATTTATTTAATTTCTGCGAAGCTTGTGAAAAAATCATTAGCGGATGGTTATTTAGTAGGTTCCCGTGGATCTGTTGGATCTTCATTAGTAGCGACCTTTATGGAGATTACTGAAGTAAATCCTCTGCCACCGCATTATGTTTGTCCAAATTGTAAGCACTCTGAGTTTTTTGATGATGGTTCAGTAAGCTCAGGCTATGACTTACCAAATAAAGATTGTGCGGAATGCGGGACACCGTATAAAAAGGATGGGCAAGATATCCCATTCGAAACGTTCCTTGGCTTTAAAGGAGATAAGGTACCTGATATCGATTTAAACTTTTCCGGGGAATATCAACCACAAGCTCATAACTATACGAAGGTATTATTCGGTGAAGATTATGTATATCGTGCCGGAACAATCGGTACAGTAGCGGAAAAAACAGCGTATGGCTATGTAAAGGGCTATGCTAGCGATAACAACTTGCATTTCCGTGGTGCCGAGGTAGATCGCTTAGTGCAAGGCTGTACAGGCGTAAAACGTACATCAGGGCAACACCCTGGGGGAATTATCGTAGTACCAGATTATATGGATATTTTTGACTTCTCACCAGTGCAATTCCCTGCGGATGCACAGGATGCAGAATGGCGTACAACACACTTTGATTTCCATTCCATTCACGATAATATTTTAAAGCTTGATATTCTTGGGCACGATGATCCGACTGTGATTCGGATGTTGCAGGATCTATCAGGGATAGACCCAAAAACGATTCCAACAGATGATCCAGTCGTTATGAAAATCTTTAGTACTCCAGAATCTTTAGGCGTAACAGAAAAACAAATTGGCTGTAAGACCGGAACGCTCGGCATTCCTGAGTTCGGTACTCGTTTTGTACGCCAAATGCTTGAAGACACAAAGCCATCAACATTCTCAGAGCTAGTGCAAATTTCAGGACTTTCACACGGAACAGACGTTTGGCTTGGTAACGCGCAAGAGTTAATTCAAAACGGTACATGTGTGCTGAAAGAAGTAATTGGCTGTCGTGACGATATTATGGTGTATTTAATTTACCAAGGGCTAGAACCGTCACTGGCATTTAAAATTATGGAGTCCGTGCGTAAAGGGAAAGGTTTATCTGAAGAGTTTGAGGCAGAAATGTTGGCGAATAAAGTACCTGGCTGGTATATCGAATCATGTAAAAAGATAAAATACATGTTCCCGAAAGCCCATGCAGCAGCTTACGTGTTAATGGCTGTTCGTATTGCATGGTTTAAAGTACATTTCCCGATTCTTTATTATGCAGCGTATTTCACAGTCCGTGCAGATGATTTTGATTTAATTGCCATGGTACAGGGCTCTCAAATGATTCGTGCAAAAATTGATGAAATCAATATTAAGGGCTTAGATGCTTCAACTAAAGAAAAAAACCTATTAACTGTGATGGAACTAGCACTTGAAATGTGTGAGCGTGGCATGAGCTTCCAAAAGGTCGATTTATATCGTTCGCAGGCTAGTGAATTTATCATTGATGGGAACTCGTTAATTCCACCATTCGATGCGATACCTGGACTTGGTACAAACGTTGCGAAACAAATTGTGGCAGCACGTGAGGACGGAGAATTTTTATCGAAGGAAGATTTACAGCAACGAGGTCGAGTATCCAAGACATTAATAGAGTACATGGATCAATTAGGCTGTTTAGAAGGAATGCCTGATGCGAATCAGTTATCACTTTTCTAAAATAAGAAGGTTGGTCAAGGCATCATCAATAACGAATAACTTATAAGCCTTTTGCTCAAATTAAGTTGAGGATGACATTTGTTAAAATGTATACCTTGTATATAAGTTAATTGAAGTGAATGCTCTAGCCGGAACGGAAATCAATCCCCACGTTATGATGATGAGCTAAAATAAAGCACAAATTTCAATTTACAGACACAATTAAAGCTATATTTAATTTCTTTCAGCGGATGTCACGGAATCGGAAAGGAGTCTTAAAGGATGTTAGCCTAAAATCATCGCATCCGTGCGATAACGGCAAACTGACCTGCATCGATAAAAACGCCACGTCCTGTGGCATTACCGAAATGACCAACATCGTGTCGGTCCTCGTGCAGGCCTAAGCACAAAGCCGATTCCGGACGCAATGTTTATCTGCGCGACAGCGGAGCGGCAGCTACAATTATGCCGAGGCATAATTGATTAGATGTCTAGAAAAAGGAAATTTGCATTGTGCTGTAAACTATGCTATCCTTATGGTAATAATTTGTTGATATTTTTCCAGCAAAAGAGTGGGACCTTCCCGCTCTTTTCTGTTGTTATACCGTAGCAAAACAAATTTTGACTAACCGCAGGTAAGACCGTTAAATTTCACCAAAGCTACTGGTGGAATTTCTGTTTTATTAAGCTAGAATTTGATAGATACAGGAGGAAACAATGAGCAAAGTACCATCTTTAATTGAAGAGCTCGCTAAACCGATTGTTGAAGAGTTGAATCTTGAGCTAGTAGATGTCGAGTTCGTAAAAGAAGGACGTAACTGGTTTTTACGTGTTTATGTGGATACACCTGAGGGTGGAATTGACATTGAACAATGTGCTCAAGTTAGTGAACGACTAAGTTTACTATTGGATGAAAATGATCCAATTACACAAAACTATTATTTAGAAGTTTCTTCACCTGGAGCAGAACGTCCATTAAAAAAAGATACTGATTTTGAAAAAGCGATTGGCAAATTTATTTATGTTAAAACCTATGAGCCCATCAAGGACATGAAGGAATTCCAAGGCTACTTAACGTCATACGATGAACATACATTAGTGATGGAAGTACGTGTTAAAACGCGTAAAATTACAGTAACAATTGAACAAGAAAAAATCGCATTGGCACGACTTGCCATCGATTTTTAAGCATAATGCATATTTAGGAGTGAAAACAAAAATGAGTAGTGATTTGTTAGATGCGCTAAATGCGCTGGAAGAACAAAAAGGAATTTCAAGAGATGTGTTAATTGAAGCAATAGAAGCGGCATTAGTTACAGCTTACAAACGCAACTTCAATCAAGCACAAAATGTTCGTGTTGACTTAAACTTAGATAAGGGCTCTATTCGTGTCTTTTCACGCAAAGATGTTGTTGAAGAAGTAGAAGATGACCGTTTACAAATCTCTGAAGAAGATGCTAAGGCTATCAACCCTGCATACCAATTGGAAGATATAGTTGAGCAAGAAGTAACACCTCGAAACTTTGGGCGTATTGCTGCACAGACAGCGAAACAAGTTGTTACACAACGTGTACGTGAAGCAGAACGCGGCCTAATTTACGAGCAATATGTGGACCGTGAAGATGATATCGTGACGGGTGTAGTTGAGCGTCTAGATGCTCGTAATATTTATGTAGGTCTAGGAAAAGTAGAGGCTGCATTACCACAAAACGAACAAATTCAAGGTGAAACATACCATCCACACGATCGCATCAAGGTTTATATTACAAAGGTTGAACGTACAACACGTGGACCACAAGTTATTGTTTCACGTACACATCCTGGTTTATTACGCCGCTTATTTGAAATGGAAGTACCTGAAATTTATGAAGGTATTGTAGAAATTAAATCAATTGCTCGTGAAGCAGGGGATCGTTCTAAAATCTCTGTTTATGCACATAACGAAGAGGTAGATCCGGTAGGTTCATGTGTAGGAGCAAAAGGCGCTCGTGTGCAAACTATTGTAAATGAATTAAACGGCGAAAAAATCGATATCGTTGAATGGTCAGAAGACCCAGTTGTATTTGTAGCAAATGCTCTTAGCCCATCTAAAGTTTTAGATGTTCAAGTCAATGAAGAAGAAAAATCTACTACTGTTGTTGTTCCAGACTATCAATTATCACTAGCAATTGGTAAACGTGGTCAAAATGCTCGTTTAGCTGCTAAGCTAACTGGCTGGAAAATTGATATTAAGAGTGAAACAGATGCTCGTGAGTTAGGTATTTATCCATCTGCAACAAGCACTTTCGTACCTGCTGAGGATGAAGAAAGTGGTTTTGATGATGTGACAGTTGACTTATATCAAGACGACGAAGAATAAGTAAGAAAGCCCGTGTGACTAGTTAGCTGCCATTATTCAGTGGGCGTTGGGCTGCGTCGACTGAATAATGGCAGAGCCTATATTGGGAAATATTATGGTTAAAATCCAAATATATATAATGTAGTGCAATGGCTAGTCCACCTCTTACGACAAGCTTAAGAGAGGAAAGGTGATTCTTATGACTATTAATAAAAAAGTACCTCTTCGAAAATGTGTAGCTACCGGAGAAATGCTATCAAAGAAAGAAATGATTCGCGTCGTTCGTTCGAAAGAGGGCGAGGTAAGTGTTGATGTCTCCGGAAAAAAACCCGGTCGTGGTGCCTATGTCTCTAAATCGGAAAAGGCGATTGAAATCGCCCGTAAGAAAAATGTTTTAGGGCACCAACTTGATGTAAAAATTCCTGAAGAAATTTACGATGAGCTTATTTTGTTGATTCGTAGGGAGTCTATTATATGATTAATAATCAAGCGGTGTATAATTTGCTTGGGATAGCGGCAAGAGCCCGTAAAGTCATTTCAGGAGAAGAGTTAGTAGTAAAGGAAGTCCGCAATGGTAATGCTAAGCTAGTACTGCTTGCAAACGATGCTTCTAAAAACTCTAGCAAAAAAATTCAAGATAAATGCACGTATTACAACGTTGAGTATCATGTAATTGGTGATCGTTATGATCTAGGACATGCTACAGGTAAGGAGGCCCGAGTGGCTTTAGCTATTACCGATAAAGGTTTTGCAAGCAAATTGTCTAGTCTACTCAACGAAAAATAATCGGGGGTGAGCAGATGACCAAAATCAGAGTTCATGAATATGCGAAACAAGTGAATAAAACGAGTAAAGAGGTTATTGAAGCACTAAATAAATTAAATGTTAGTGTAACAAACCATATGTCAATGTTAGAAAAAGACATAGTGGCAAAGTTAAACCAATCATTTAAAAATATAAAAGATGTGAAGCAACCTACTCAAAACGTATCGCAAAAATCACAGCAATCGGTGAAAAAGCAAGATGGGCAAAAGCAGCAATCTGCTACTTCCAAGCCTAAAGCAAATAATCAGCAACAAACGCATCAAAACTCAAATTCGTCTAACGAAAAATCTAAGAATACAAAAGGTAGTCAAAATCGAAATATGACAAATAATAATAATAATAACAATAATAATAATAATAATCGCAGAGGTGGCGGAGGTTACAACCAACGTCCAAGACCAGGAATTCATGGCGGGAAACGTCGCCATCCAAAAACACATCAACCAACTCTACCAGTGAAACAAAAGGAATTACCAGAAAAAATTACTTTTGTTGAATCACTTTCTGTAGCGGAATTAGCTAAAAAATTACACCGTGAGCCATCAGAAATTATTAAAAAATTATTTATGCTTGGTGTAATGGCAACAATTAACCAAGAATTAGATAAGGATGCAATTGAATTAATTTGCGCAGACTATGGTGTAGAAGTTGAAGAAGAAATTCGTGTAGATATTACGGATTTAGAAACACACTTCGAACAAACAGAAGAAGTTAACGAGGAAGAATTATCAGAACGTCCTCCGGTAGTAACAATTATGGGTCACGTTGACCATGGTAAAACTACATTGTTAGACTCTATTCGCAATACTAAAGTTACAGCTGGAGAAGCTGGTGGTATTACTCAGCATATCGGTGCTTATCAAGTAACTGAAGGCGACAAAAAAATTACGTTCCTAGATACACCAGGACACGCTGCTTTTACAACGATGCGTGCGCGTGGTGCGAAAGTAACGGATTTAACGATTTTAGTAGTAGCTGCGGATGATGGTGTTATGCCACAAACTGTAGAAGCGATTAACCACGCAAAAGCAGCAGAAGTACCAATTATTGTTGCAGTCAATAAAATGGATAAACCTTCAGCTAATCCAGACCGTGTGATGCAAGAGTTAACAGAGCATGGCCTAGTTCCCGAAGCTTGGGGTGGCGAAACTATTTTCGTACCAATCTCTGCATTAAAAGGTGAGGGCATTGACACATTACTTGAAATGATTTTACTTATCGCTGAAGTTGGAGAATTGAAAGCAAACCCTGATCGCTTAGCACTTGGTACAGTAATTGAAGCACAGCTAGATAAAGGTCGAGGCCCTGTTGCAACACTTTTAGTACAAGATGGAACATTAAAAGTTGGAGACCCAATTGTTGTCGGCCATACCTATGGGCGAGTACGTGCTATGGTAAATGATAAAGGCCGTCGTGTGAAAGAAGCTGGACCATCAACACCAGTAGAACTCACAGGCTTAAATGATGTACCACAAGCTGGTGACCGTTTCGTTGTCTTTGAAGACGAAAAAACAGCACGCCAAGTTGGAGAAACTCGTGCAATGTCAGCAATTCAAGCACAACGCTCAGAAAAACAACGCGTAACGCTTGATAACTTATTCGAACAAATGAGTCAAGGCGAAATGAAAGAGCTAAACTTAATTGTTAAAGCTGACGTTCAAGGTACTGTAGAAGCTATGGCTGCATCATTAATGAAAATTGATGTTGAAGGCGTAAACGTGAAAATTATTCACACTGGCGCTGGTGCGATTACAGAATCAGATATTTCTCTTGCTGCGGCTTCAAATGCAATTGTTATTGGCTTCAACGTTCGTCCAGATGTCAATGCAAAACGTGCAGCAGAAGAAGAGGGCGTAGATATTCGTCTACACCGCATTATCTATAAAGTAATCGAGGAAATTGAACAAGCAATGAAAGGTATGCTTGATCCAGAATTCGTAGAAAAAATTATTGGTCAAGCAGAAGTTCGCCAAACAATTAAAGTATCAAAAGTTGGTACAATTGCTGGTTCATACGTAACAGAAGGTAAAGTAACTCGTGATTCTGGCGTACGTGTAATCCGCGAAAATGTAGTAATTTTTGAAGGTGAATTAGATACACTTAAACGTTTCAAAGATGAAGTTAAAGAAGTTGCAAGAGGTTATGAATGTGGTATTACAATTACAAACTTCAACGATATTAAAGAAGGCGACATTATTGAAGCCTATATTATGGAAGAAGTTAAACGTGCATAATGATTGTTTATGCAGAGGTTGAATTCATGATTCAAACTGCCCATTCGTTGAAGGAAAAACGTGCTGTCCTACAGCGTATGCTTACCCGCACTAAGCAAAAATTTAATGTATCCATTGCTGAAATTGACCATCAAAATGTATGGCAACGCACGAAATTAGCGCTTGTTGCTGTTTCTTCTTCAAAAGAAGCAGCAGAGCGTGAAATTAATCACGCGCTTCACTACTTACAGTCAAATCCGGCTTGGGAACAGTTAAATGTGTGGCGAGACTATCTATAAGTAACATTAGAAGTTGTGTTGTATGATTTAGCCATACCTTGCATGTAAATATATGTGCAAGTAAGGACATAACTTTCTGTACTTCGAAATTGAGGTGACAAACTATGTCTCTACGCTCAAACCGTGTCGCTGAGCAAATGAAAAAAGAGCTCGGTGATATTATTGGACGTAAAATAAAAGATCCGCGTGTTGGTTTCGTTACTGTTACTGGTGTTGAGGTGACAGGTGATTTACAACAAGCGACAATTTATATTACAACTCTTGGCAATGAACGTGAAAAAGAGGAAACACTAAAAGCTTTATTAAAGGCTTCTGGTTTCATTCGTTCAGAAATCGGTACACGAATCCGTTTACGTCGTACACCAGAACTAATCTTTGAATTCGATTCATCGATTGAATATGGGAACCGTATTGATTCATTGCTACGTGGTTTACACGAAGAATAAGCTTAACTAAAAAAGTCTGCCATATGCATGTTCATGCAGGCAGACTTTTTACATTCAATGGAAATGTAACAGAACATTTGCGGCTCTTTCATTTTTGTAAAGCCTCACTAAATGTTCCTGCGGCTTTCCACCGACTGACTGCCAAGTCTCCTGCGAGTCATTTTTCTGCAGAAGTGTCAGGGCATTCAACTAAATAAAACTGTAGCGGAAAAACAAAATATGCTAAAAATGAATTTAGGAGGAAATTTATGAACGGTATTTTACCGCTTTGGAAAGAACGTGGCATGACAAGTCATGATTGCGTCTTTAAATTACGAAAAATTTTACGTACTAAAAAAGTTGGCCATACAGGCACACTTGATCCAGGTGTTGAGGGGGTTCTTCCCATTTGTATTGGGCAAGCAACACGCATCGCAGAATACTTAACTGATGCAGGAAAAACCTATGAAGCTGTTATTTCAATTGGCCGTACAACGACAACTGAGGATGCAGAAGGAGAAACGGTTGAGCAAGATAGTACGAATAAAAAGTTCACACGTACTCAATTGCAAGAGGTTCTAGCATCGCTAACGGGTGTTATTCAACAAACGCCACCGATGTTTTCAGCTGTCAAAGTAAATGGTAAACGTCTCTATGAATATGCTCGAAAAGGCGAAATTGTCGAAAGACCTACACGTCAAGTTACTATTTATGCATTAGAACTACTAGATGATGTAGAAATATATGAAGGGCAAGAAATTACATTCCCTGTACGTATAGCGTGTAGCAAAGGGACGTATATTCGAACACTAGCTGTGCAAATCGGAGCGGCACTTGGCTATCCAGCACATATGAAAGAGCTCGTACGCACAGCCTCAGGTACATTTACACAAGAGAATTGCTTTACGTTGGCACAAGTTGCTGAACTGATGGAAGCTGAACAAATTGATACATGCATTTTACCAGTTGAGTATGCATTAACAGATTATCCATATATTGAGATTACTTCTGCAAACGAAAAAGAAATTTTCAATGGACAAGTGCTTCCCGCAGATGCATTATTAAAGATACATGATAAAATTGTTTTTGGAATCAGTGGGAAAGCAATTGCGGTCTATCAGGCCCATCCTACAAAGGAAGGGTTAATGAAACCACATAAGATGTTTCCGACGATAGAGTAGGAGGATTTTTAGTATGGAGGTCATTCATTTAAAATACCCACATCAACTACAGCAACGAGAAAGCATGCAGCCATATTCATTGGCTCTTGGTTTTTTTGATGGTGTACATAGAGGGCATCAGGCAGTTATTAAGGCAGCGAAGGAAGAAGGAGACAAGCGTCAAATTCCAACGGCTGTTATGACATTCGATCCACATCCTTCTGTAGTGCTTGGCGGACGTAACGAAAAAGTATTTTATATAACGTTATTACAGCAAAAAATGCAGCTTTTCGAAGAACAGGGTGTTGATACAGCATTTGTTGTACATTTCACATCTGATTTTGCAAAGCTTTCACCTGATGCATTTATTGATACATTTATTCGTGGGTTGAACATTCAACATGTTACAGCTGGCTTTGATTATTCTTTTGGTGCATTTGGTAAAGGCACAATGGAAGATATGCGTGCATTGAGTAATGGAGATTACGGCGTCACGGTTGTTGAAAAGAAAACAGATGATATCGAAAAAATTAGTTCTACACGTATCCGTAAGCTTTTGCAAGAGGGAGATATGGAGGAAGCAAGATTGCTCTTAGGCCGACCATTTGAAGTTACGGGTATCGTTGTACATGGTGATAAGCGAGGACGCACAATAGGGTTCCCAACTGCAAATGTCCAAGCGTTAGAGGGAACTTATATTCCAGCAAGCGGTGTCTATGCAGTTCGATTACTTGTACAAAATAACTGGTATGATGGTGTATGTAATGTAGGCTATAAACCAACATTTAAAGATCCGAACGACAAACAATTATCCATCGAAGTCCATATATTAAACTTCGAAAAAAATATTTACGGTGAAGAAGTGCATGTCGCTTGGTATAAACGTATAAGAAGTGAACGAAAATTCGATGGAATTGAAGCTTTGAAAGCACAAATCGAAAAAGATAAACAGGAAGCAATTGAATATTTTAAGGTTATTACCAAAAGTTAAAGCGTATACCATGAATATAAGTTGATTGGAGTGGAGGCTGGGCGACTCCTTGGGGCTCATCGGACGCCCCCAGGAAGCTCTGCTCTGCGCGAAAGCTAAGCGTCAGCGGCAACGGAAATCAACCCCACTTTATGGTGATGAGCCATATTTTATCGGCTTAATGCACATTAAAACTACTTTAACATATGAATAGTCTGACGTTAACGCTTGCTTGACCTTTTGATTTATGGTAACATTCATAAGTGCATAATATGCTTATCCTTAGCTCGGTATATCGATGACTCCAACGTGTACTGTGCTAATGGGGATTAAACAATTATTTAGGAGGTCCATACAAATGGCTATTTCAAAACAACGTAAAAACGAACTTATTGCTGAGTTCCGTACTCACGAAAGTGACACTGGTTCTCCAGAAGTACAAGTTGCAGTATTAACAGAGGAAATTAACGCTCTAAACGCTCACTTACGTACACACAAAAAAGATTTCCACTCTGAGCGTGGTCTTCTTAAAATGGTAGGTCGTCGTCGTCACTTATTAAAATATCTTCGTGAAACTGACGTACAACGTTACCGTGAACTAATCACTCGTTTAGGCTTACGTCGCTAATTGTCAATCGAAAAGCGGGATTAATCCCGCTTTTTCTTTATGTTTATAAACATTAAGAACAAGGTAAGCTTTACTATTGAAAAAAAAGCATGTATGATATGAACTTCAAGCAAAAAAACACTGTTTCAAGTCAAATACAGAAATAAATCCTAAATAAATTGGCAATAACTGAATTTAAATGTATTATTATTTCATGAAATATTTAGCATAGAACAAGCATTTTTGGTACACTTACTATTAGTACATACAGACGAAGTAAGTGTTTTTATAATAGAGAGGGGTTCATTGAATGAACGAAAAGAAAGTCTATTCCTATGAATGGGCTGGCCGTCCACTTGTAATCGAAGTTGGACAGTTAGCAAAACAAGCAAATGGGGCCGTATTAGTACGCTATGGAGATACAACTGTACTTTCAACAGCAACAATGTCAAAATCACCGAAACCACTTGATTTCTTCCCATTAACAGTAAACTACGAAGAACGTTTATACGCAGCAGGTAAAATTCCTGGTGGCTTTATTAAGCGTGAAGGACGTCCATCTGAAAAAGCAATTCTAGCAAGCCGTTTAATTGACCGTCCAATTCGTCCGATGTTCCCAGACGGTTTCCGTAATGAAGTACAAGTTATTTCAATGGTTATGTCTAATGATCCGGATTGCACGTCTGAAATGGCTGCAATGGTTGGTTCATCATTAGCGTTAGCGATCTCGGATATTCCATTCGACGGACCGATTGCAGGTGTACAAGTTGGATATATTGACGGTAAATTTATTGTGAACCCAACAGTGGAACAATCTAATCAATCAACAATCCATTTATCTGTAGCAGGTAACAAGGATGCTATCAACATGGTTGAAGCAGGTGCACTAGAAGTACCGGAAGAAGTAATGCTAGAAGCCATTATGTTCGGTCATGAAGAAATTAAAAAAATTATTGCTTTGCAAGAGCAAATTGTTGCAGAAGTAGGAAAAGAAAAAAAACCAGTAACATTATTTGAAATTGATGAAGCGATTCAAGCAGATATAAAAGCAGCTTGTGAGACTGACATGCATGATGCAATTCAAACTGCAGAAAAACATGCACGTGATGAGGCTATTCAAGTGGTAAAAGACCGTGTTATTGCTTCTTATGAAGAGCAAGAAGCAGATGACGTAACAATGAAGCAAGTTTATACAATTCTAGATAAAATGGTAAAAGACGAAGTACGTCGTCAAATTACAGAAGATAAAGTTCGTCCAGATGGTCGTAAGTTAGACGAAATCCGTCCACTTTCTTCTGAAACAGGTTTATTACAACGTACTCACGGTTCAGCATTATTTACGCGTGGACAAACACAAGCCCTTTCTATTTGTACATTAGGTGCACTTGGTGATGTACAAATTATCGACGGTTTAGGTGTGGAAGAATCAAAACGCTTTATGCATCACTATAACTTCCCGCAATTCTCTGTAGGGGAAACTGGCCCAATTCGTGGACCAGGTCGTCGTGAAATCGGTCATGGTGCACTAGGAGAGCGTGCTCTTGATGCGGTTATTCCAGATGAATCTGTATTCCCATATACAATCCGTTGTGTATCAGAAGTACTTGAGTCAAACGGTTCTACATCGCAAGCTTCTATCTGTGCTTCAACGTTAGCGATGATGGATGCTGGTGTTCCATTAAAAGCACCTGTAGCAGGTATTGCAATGGGTCTTATTAAAAAAGGCGAACATTACTCTATTTTAACTGATATTCAAGGTATGGAAGACCACCTTGGAGATATGGACTTTAAAGTTGCAGGTACAGCTAAAGGTGTAACAGCACTTCAAATGGACATTAAAATTGATGGTTTATCACGCAATATTTTAGAAGAAGCATTAACACAAGCTAAAATTGGCCGTATGCACATTTTAGAATCAATGCTTGCTACTCTTGCAGAACCACGTGAAAAATTATCTACATTTGCACCGAAAATTGTAATCGTGAAAATCAATCCTGATAAAATTCGCGATGTTATCGGACCTGGCGGTAAACAAATTAACAAAATCATTGAAGAAACTGGCGTAAAAATTGATACTGAGCAAGATGGTACAATTTATATCTCTTCTGCAGATGAAGAAATGAACGCTCGTGCAAAACAAATTATCGAAGACATCGTACGTGAAGCAAAAGTTGGCGAGTATTACTTATCAACAGTTAAACGTATTGAAAAATTCGGTGCGTTCTGTGAAATATTCCCAGGCAAAGATGGCTTACTTCACATCTCTGAAATTCAAGAGGAACGTACAAAACAAGTTGAAGATGTCTTAAAACTTGGCGATCAATTACTTGTAAAAGTTATTGAAATTGACAAGCAAGGTCGTGTGAATTTATCTCGTAAAGTAGTTATCCAAGAGGAAAAAGAACGCGCTGAGCAAGATAAATAATAAATTGTAGAAAAGGCTGCGTATAATGCGCAGCCTTTTTTAAATCAAGTATAAGGAATTTGGTTCTATAGGGGATATTTTGGGGGAAGCTTCACATTATGGTTCATCATAAAAGTCGTGGATGACTTTTGGTAAAACGTATACTATGTAAATAAGTTGATTGGAGTGGAGAATGGGCGACTCCTTGGGGATTAGCGTCACAGATGAGACCCTGGAGCGAGCATCGCGAGTGAAGCGGCTCATCGGACGCCCCCAGGAAAGCGCGCAGTCGGAACGGAAATCAACCACACGTTTTGGTGATGATCCCACATTATCCCTTTGATGTAGAACCAGAGATAAATTGGGGGAGATTTTTTGGTACAAGTACATACATGTCAGAATGGTGTGCGTATTGTGTCTGAGCAAATCGATCATGTAAGATCCGTTGCGCTAGGCATTTTTGTTAATGCAGGATCTCGTTATGAGCTACCTGAGGAAAATGGCATTACGCATTTTATAGAACATATGCTTTTTAAAGGGACAAAAACTCGAACAGCTCGCCAAATTGCTGAAGAATTTGACCGAATTGGTGGAGAGTTAAATGCCTTTACATCCAAAGAAAACACTTGTTATTATGCAAAGGTTTTAGATCATCATGCGGAGCTTGCAGTTACAATATTAGCAGATATGTTCTTTAATTCTACGTTTGCAAAGGAAGAGTTAGAGAAGGAAAGACAAGTGGTGCTAGAGGAAATATTAATGAGTGAAGACGCAGCTGATGACGATGTTCATGAAAAGCTTTGGGGAGTCATGTATCCAAACGATGCACTCGGTCGTCCAATTCTAGGAACTGCGGCTACTTTAAAAACATTTACAGCTGATATGATACGTAACTATATGGCTAAACATTATGGTCCAGAATCAGTTGTTATTTCAATAGCGGGCAATATTTCTACGAAGCTCATGCAAACAATTGAAGACTTATTTGGCCAATATCAGCCATCTCCACTTGCGGTTGAACCTGTATTAACGAATCCTCATTTTTATCCAGGAGAGATTTCAAAAACTCGCGATACGGAGCAAGCACATTTGGCTCTTTCTTATCCAGCAATCGGTGTAAAGGATCCAGATATGTATAGCTTTATTGCACTTAATAATATTATTGGTGGTAATATGAGCTCTCGTTTGTTCCAAGAAGTACGCGAAGAACGTGGTTTAGCCTATTCAATATTTTCTTACCAATCTTGTTATGCTGATGTTGGAGCATTTACGATTTATGGTAGTACAAGTCGTCAGCAATTATCACAGCTTCAACATACAATTGATGCGACATTACTTGATATTGTAGCAGGTGGCGTGACAGAGGAAGAACTTATGAATGCGAAGGAACAGCTAAAGGGTAGTTTTGTACTCGGTCTTGAGGGGACAGGTGCTCGTATGAATCGCAACGGTACTAGTGAGTTAGTACATCGTAAACATCGTTCAGTTGATGAAGTATTAGCGTCAATCGATGCAGTATCAATGGAATCAATCGATCGCTTAATAGCAAAAATCTTAAAAGCTGAGCCAGCCATTTCAATTATCGGCCCAGAAGCATAAAAAAAGGTTGCCATTTATAGGCAACCTTTTCTGTTTGTCGATAAAATAATGTGTATCCATAAATAAAGGCTGATTTTAACTCCGAGTTGGTGCTTTGTCACTGACTTAGCTTCAATCTCCTCGTCACTGCGATCCTTGGGGCTTTCAGCGCAAGTTCATCCCCCAAGAGTGCACCACTCTCCGTGAAAAATCAACGGTGCTTTAGCATTATTATAGTTACGCATGCTGAATCAAAAGAGTATTATAGCTATGATTAACATTTATAATACTACTACCTTCACATAAAATAGTATTATGTCTTCAAACGTAGATTTTTTTAGTGAAAATACTTTGTTTATTTTATAACTAGTACCTCTCTACAAAAGGCTCCATTCTGCCTTCTTATAAGGCATGATCTGGTTTTCGCATACTTCCCCAATATACGGTACTCATAGAACAGTACATCCTTACTTTGACTAAATAAAATTTCACCATTGTGAATCAATATTATATAGTTAGTGATTTTTTCTAATGTGTTTCATCCTGCATAAAATCTAAAAATAAAGCGAGAATTTCAATACGAATATTGAGTCTAGTTCACTTGTTAGTTCATTTAAAATTAACCGATTCCTCTTTCATCCTCATTCATCGGGGTAATTCTTGTATTTTTCTTCCTCTCCAAAAGCTCGTCGCTCAAAAAAACTGATTCCCACGTTTTAAAACCTTTTTTTATAATTTTGTCGAGTTGCGTCACATCGAGCGTTTCTGGTACTTGTAAATCGTCAAAAACCACACCGGTGTCGTTTTATATCGATAATTTATGTTCGACAACTTCCTTCCTTAATAGCAGCGTTTCGCCATATTCTTCTTTAGTAAGCTAAGTTGTATTTAACCTCTTGTGCAACATCCGCTGAAAGAAGTTAAAGCCTTTGCAAGTGCACGAAAAGAAGATAGTACGTCTCCAGCCTGTAATTTTTATTGGCGAGTATCGTTTCCTTAAGCTGTACGGTTATTCACTCATAAATGGGTTTATCACTGGCATTGCTTAAATGAAAATACACAAATTTCTCACCTCTCACATCTGTGTATATACGCTATACACAAGTCAAGCAGGTAAATGCAATATTTTCGTAATTTGGGTAAGGGTCACGAATTGCAAAAACTCGGCATATATTGGGGTAACGGTTCAAGGAGGGAGATGAGGCATGCTACTATCAGAGATGGTGGATAAAGAGCTAATTCAAATTGAGGGTGGCGTACATTTTGGTATATTGGCACATACAGAGTGTCTAGTAGATGTGCAAACAGGAAAGATTCATGGTTTTGAGATTGTTAAAGATAAATTGCCATTCCAAAAAAAGAAAGTGAAAGTTAGTGAAATGATACCTTGGCATGAAATTATACTAATTGGAGAAGATCGAATTTTATTTAACAAAACAACGACGGTACAGTCAGAATTTTTACAGTGAGGTGAGCTTTTGGAAAATGAAAAATGGCTTGTTATCGGTGAGGATCTAAGGTTAAAGGAATTAGCTACAATGCTAAGAAGCCCATCGAGAACGGTATTTTATAAAAGAACATCAGTTTGGAATGAAGAGTTAAATAAGCTTGTATTAGAATTCCAACCAAATAGAATTATTCTTCCCATTCTTCCACTAAAAATTGAAGTGGAACAGCTTTATGGGATATCCCAAGTTAAGTTTTATACAGGGCGTTTGACTATGCATTGGAAGCAATTGCTTGAGAGAAATGAAACAAATTGCTATTTACAACAAGAATCTTTTATTTGGCAAAACGCAAGATTAACAGCGGAGGGATTTATCGCCACGTTTTACGGACTCGAGCAAAAATGTATTTACGGACAAAACTTTACTATCGCAGGTTTTGGACGCACAGCCAAAATGCTCGCCTCTTTACTCGTCAAGATGGGCGCTAATGTCCATATAGTTGCGCGTTCAGTTGTACAAGTGAGTGAAGCAAAGGCATATGGTTATAAAGCTACGAATTTAGATGATCGTAAATGGTCAATTAATGATGGGATTTTTATCAATACGATTCCAGCTAAATGGATTACAGAATCATTCCAAGATCATGTCCCAGCTGTCCTATATGATTTGGCTTCAGAGCCTGGCTGTTTAGATATAGACACTGAGCAATTACAAACGTATGTACTATTGCCATCATTACCTGGGAAATACTTTGCACATGATGCAGCTACAATATTGTGCAAGGCAATAGAGGAGGAAGAAAATTGCTAACGGGTAAACGAATTGGTTTAGGTATTACAGCCTCTCACTGTACGTATGAGGATGTAGTACCTAAAATTCAAAACTTTATAGATGCAGGAGCAACAGTTATTCCAATAATTACGCATTCCGTGTTACATGCGGCTACGCGTTTTGGTACTGGGGAAGAGTGGATTGCAAAAATAGAGGAATTGACTGGAGAAAAGGTTATTTCTTCTATTAAAGAGGCAGAACCTTTCGGACCATCCAATCCATTGGATGCGATGGTTATAGCACCGATGACAGGTAATAGTATTAGTAGATTTGCTAATGCAGCAACAGATAGTCCGGTATTGATGGCTGCTAAGGCAACATTGCGAAACGGTTCGCCAGTTGTCCTAGGCATCTCAACAAATGATGCGCTTGGCTTAAATGGTATGAATATTATGAGACTGCTAAATGCTAAAAACATTTATTTTATTCCATTCGGGCAGGACTCGCCACATTCCAAGCCAAACTCCTTGATTGCTGATTTTGATCAAATGGTCGCAACTGTACATGAAGCGATTACAGAGAAAAAGCAATTACAACCACTGTTTATACAATATTTCAAATAATTCAAGAATTACACACAATTTTCAGTATTTTTGTGATACAATAGCACACATTATGGAACAAGTATTCAAGGAGAGATGACAGATGACAAAGCAGTTAACAGTTGCGGTTGTTGGAGCAACAGGGGCAGTAGGCACAAAAATGATGGAGCAGCTAATTAAACGGAATTTTCCAATCGGAGATATAAAGTTTTTAGCTTCTGTACGTTCAGCAGGAAAACCGATCGAATTTAATGGTAAGACATATACAATTGAAGAAGCGACACCTGAAGCTTTTGAAGGCGTCAATGTCGCTTTATTCTCAGCTGGTGGTTCGGTATCAGCGGTGTTGGCGCCAGAAGCGGCAAAACGTGGTGCAGTAGTTATCGATAACACGAGCCATTTCCGCATGGATCCGGACGTACCACTAGTTGTTCCTGAAGTAAATCGTGGTGATCTTGCTAAGCATAAAGGGATTATTGCGAATCCAAACTGCTCTACGATTCAAATGATGGCTGCACTTGAACCAATTCGTAATGCATACGGCTTAACAAAAATTATTGTATCAACATATCAAGCAGTTTCAGGTGCAGGTATTTCTGCTATTGAGGAATTAAAGGCACAAAGTGCAAACTGGGATGCAGGTAAAGATGTAGAAGCAAATATTTTACCTTCTGGTAGCGACAAACGTCATTATCCAATCGCTCGTAACGTCATTCCACAAATTGATAAATTTACAGACAATGGCTTTACATATGAAGAAATGAAAATGATTAATGAAACGAAGAAAATCATGCATGCACCAGAGCTAAAAGTAGCAGCAACTTGTGTTCGCGTGCCAGTCGTTTCAGGACACTCTGAATCTGTTTATATTGAAGTAGAAAAAGAAGCAACAGTACAGGAAATTTTTGAAGTATTACGCAGTGCACCAGGTATAGTATTACAAGATGATATCGCAACACAAACTTATCCAATGCCTATCTATGCAGAAGGGGAAGAGGCTACGTATGTAGGACGTATCCGTCAAGATTTAGATAATAAAAAAGGATTCCACCTATGGATCGTTTCTGACAATCTTTTAAAAGGCGCTGCATTAAACTCTATTCAAATTGCAGAAGCAATGCTGGAGGATAATTTACTATAAGAGGGGTGTAAGGATGAATTTAGGTCGAATTGGAACGGCAATGATTACGCCGTTCAAAGAAGATGGCACGATTAATTATCCAGAACTAGAACGTATTATTAATTATTTGATTGATAATGGTACAGATTGTATTGTCGCATGTGGCACAACCTCTGAAAACCCAACTATGTCCACAGAAGAAAAAATTGAAGTTGTACGCTTTACAGTAGAAAAAGTAGCAGGTCGTGTACCCGTAATTGCAGGTACGGGGGATAACGAAACTGCTTACTCTATTGCAATGACGCACAAGGCTGAAGAAAACGGTGCAGATGGTATCATGCTTGTAGCACCATATTATAATAAGCCAAATCAACGCGGTATTTTTGCACATTTTGAAACAATTGCAAAAGAAACAAGTTTACCTGTCATGCTTTATAACGTGCCAGGACGTACAGGCATCAATGTTGCCTATGAAACTTCCGTTGCTTTAAGTAAAATTCCTAATATTTCATGGATTAAAGAAGCGAGTGGCAATTTAGATCAAATGGGCGACATTATTGAGAATGTTGATTCAGATGATGATTTCTTAGTGTATAGTGGGGATGATGGTTTAACACTTCCACTACTAGCAATAGGCGGAGCAGGAATTATTTCAGTTGCTGCTCATGTTGTTGGAAATGATATGCAATTAATGATTAAAGCGTTTGAAGAAGGAAATCACGAGCTAGCAGCCAAAATTCACCGAGCATTATTACCACTTGTACGTGCGCTGTTCGCACAGCCAAACCCATCGCCTGTAAAATACGCGATGACCAAATTAGGTTTTGATACACTTAATGTTCGTCTGCCAATGATGGAAATGACAGAAGAAGAAAAAGCAAACTTTGACCGAATTTGGGATACGTATCAAGAAAAGGCGAAAAGTTTTAGAAAAATAAGTACCTTTAGTTAAATCCTCAGACCGTAAACAAACGTGGGAATTTTTAGTTTGTTTACGGTCTTTTTTCTTTTGTTAGAAATATAGAAGAAAAAGACCGTTGCCCAGAGGGAGGTCCCTTCATGGAAGATAGTATCCGCTCGAGTAGGATGGGAAACCGCTCAGGCGCTAGAACAACCTTACATAGAATAGCTTACAAACGGCGATATATCCCATCTCAAAAAGCTACGTCACTTAATAAAAGACAAAAATAATACCTTTCACAATGCCACATACTCATCGTGCTTTCCATCTATTAGTAATAAAATTAGCAAAAAATTTCTGTTTCTATCATGAAAGTTGAATTTTTAATTTGTGCAAAAGCTTTGCAAACCGTATAATAAATCTTAAGTGGTTGCTGTTCGGGATATTTTTTAGGAGGAAATAAATTGACAAAAAAGAAAAATGAACTAATTCGCATCATCCCACTTGGTGGCGTGGGCGAAATTGGGAAAGCAATGTACGTAGTAGAAATTGACGAAGAGCTATTTGTAGTGGATAGCGGATTGATGTTCCCTGAAGACGAAATGCTGGGCATTGATATCGTAATTCCGGATATTACGTATTTAGAAGAAAATAAAGAACGTGTGAAAGGGATTTTCTTAACACATGGTCATGAAGATGCAATTGGCTCGATTGCCTATGTATTACAAAAAGTGAAAGCGCCAGTGTACGGTTCAAAATTAACAATTGCACTTGCAAAGGAACATTTAAAGGAATTGCCTGCACCACATCAGGTGAAATTCTTTGAAGTTACGAACCGTAGTCGTATGAACTTTAACTCAACGTATGTGACATTCTTCCATACAACACATAGTATTCCCGATTCGTTAGGGGTAGTGTTCCATACATCTGAAGGAGCCATTGTTCATACTGGTGAGTTTAAATTCGATCAATCAGCGACAGGTAAATTTAAGCCTGATTTAGCGAAGATGGCTCAGTTAGGTGAAGAAGGCGTATTTATTCTGTTATCTGAGTCGAGTGAAGCTGAGCGACCAGGTTATACGACATCTGAGATTGTGATTGAAGAGCAATTATCAAAAACATTCCATTCAGCACCAGGGCGTATTTTAGTTGCTGTTTATGCATCGAATTTTATTCGTATTCAACAAGTATTTACACAAGCTCAAAAGTCGTTCCGTAAAGTAGCCATCGTAGGAAAACCTTTAGAAAAAGCTGTGGATTTAGGTGTACAACTAGGTTACTTAACGGTTGAGGAAGATACAATCATCCCTATCTCAGAAATGCAAAAGTATCAAGATGATGAGATTATTATTATTGCTACAGGTAATAAAGGGGAGCCACTTGATGCATTAGAAAAAGTCGTGCGCAAACATCACCGAGACATTAAAATCAAGCAAGATGATACAGTATTAATTACTTTTACTCCGTCTCCGAGTATGGAAGTGCAGATGGCTAATACGATGAACTCTATCGCAAAAGCTGGTGCTGAAATTCTAACATCTAGCAAAAATGTGCATGTGTCGGGTCATGGTAGCCAAGAGGATTTAAAATTAATGCTAAACTTAATGCAACCGAAGTACTTTATCCCTGTGCAAGGTGAGTACCGTATGCTTATTGCTCACTCTAAGCTTGCTCAACAACTAGGTATGCAAAAATCACAAATTTTTATCGCCGATAAAGGGGATATTGTAGAATATAAAAATGGTAAAATGCGCATGAGTGGCCGTGTACAAGCTGGTAATGTATTAATAGACGGTATTGGTGTTGGCGATGTAGGTAACATCGTACTTCGCGATCGTAAGTTATTATCGCAGGATGGTATTTTCATTGTTGTAGTAACTTTAAACCGTGCTCAAAAGAAAATTGCATCTGGTCCAGAAATTTTATCACGTGGTTTCGTATATGTACGCGAATCAGAAGAGTTAATGGTAGAAGCTTCTGAAATTGCGAAAAATGTTATTGAAAAATACGTTGGTAAAGATACATTTGAATGGACAAACATTAAACAAGAAATTCGAGATACACTGAATACGTATTTATTCCAAAAAACGAAGCGCCGCCCAATGATTATCCCAATCATTATGGAATATTAAAAATGAAAGATCATCGTTGAACGAAAAAGGATTTTCTAACCGAATGTAAACGGTGGAAAATCCTTTTTTTGGCTCAATCCAGAAAGTTAAAGATGATATTTATTGTAATATATGCCATGTTTATGCTCTTCGCCGAAAGTTGTGGATGTCATTTGTTAAAACATATGCTATGTATAATAAGTTGATTGGAGTGGAGGCTGGGCGACTCCTTGGGGATCAGCGATAGAGGAATGAAGGCTAAAACCATCACGTCCTGTGATAACGCCTTCGTGACCAACATCGTGCTGGCCCAAGCGGCTCATCGGATGCCCCCAGGAAACTCTGCGCGAAAGCGAAGCGTCAGCGGCAAATGTTTTATCTGTGCGAAAGCGAAGCGACAGCAACAAATGTTTTATCTGTGCGAAAGCGAAGCGACAGCAACAAATGTTTTATCTGTGCGAAAGCGAAGCGACAGCAACAATTGTTTTATCTGTGCGAAAGCGAAGCGACAGCAACAATTGTTTTATCTGCGCGAAAGCGAAGCGTCAGCGGCAATTGTTTTATCTGTGCGAAAGCGAAGCGACAGCAACAACAAATGTTTTCTGTAGCGAAAGCAAAGCGGCAGCTACAAAGCGCCCAGCCGGAACGGAAATCAACCACACATTATGGTGATGAGTTTTTTTGAAATAATCAAGTTCTACATGTTATTATTCGCTACATATAAAGAAGGACTACAAAAGAAGGTGAAATAGATGGCGACTAGTAAAAAAAGAAAAGTCACGAAAGCAAAAGCGACTACAGAAAAAAAAGAAATGCATCCGCTTATGTATGAAATTTTAGGGCTTATCTTAATTGCATTAGCGGTTATTATGATTTTTGAATATGGCATGATTGGACGAGTTCTACAAACAATAGCAATGTTTTTTTTAGGGAATTTACATTTTGCTGTGCCATTTATGCTTATATTTGTTGCGTTGTTACTGATGATTGGACGTAAAAAAGTAAGTATTTATGATCGTCTCATATTAGGTATGCTCCTCATTGTTATGAGTTTAACAATTTTTAGTCATGGCATTCTTTTTGAACAATTATCAAAATCTGGAGGTTTATTATCAGACTCTGTGTTGCGAGAATCTTGGCGAATTTTAATTAATTCAGAGGGTATTATCCATAGAAGTAATGCACTTGGCGGAGGTATGATCGGTGCACTGTTATTCAGTGCTCTACATGTATTATTTGAGGCAACGGGTGCGAAGGTTGTTGCATGGGTTATTTTCTTTATCGGGTTAATTTTAGTTACAGGAAAGGCACTTGTTCCATATTTAGCGGAAAAAATGCCTGACCTTTTTGGTAAATGGCAAAAGAAACATCGTGAAAAGAAAAAAAATATGCCGAAAAAACCTAATAATCGCCGTTCAAAAGTAGAAAGCAAAGATGAAATTGCGGCTGTTGATCAGGTGCCTGAGGTTCAAGAGGAAGAAGAGATTTCTCATGAACCAATCATTTCTGCCTTTACTCAAAATGTGTCTCATGAACGAGAAGAATTTGCAACAGCTGAAAATGAAGATATTGAGCATGGGGAAATTGTTGATGATGTCCATATCGAAGGGGCAGATGCTGTGGAAAATGCAGATTATCAATTGCCGTCTTATAATTTATTACAATTACCGCCACAGCATGACCAAAGTGGCGAATATTCTGTCATTCAGGCAAATGCGAAAAAGCTTGAGCAAACTTTGCAAAGCTTTGGTGTAAAGGCAAAAGTAACGCAGGTTCATTTAGGCCCAGCTGTAACGAAATACGAAATATTACCAGATATAGGTGTGAAAGTGAGTAAAATTGTAAACTTACAGGATGATCTTGCCTTAGCACTTGCTGCAAAGGATATTCGTATGGAAGCACCTATTCCCGGGAAGTCTGCGATTGGCATTGAAGTACCAAATAGTGAGGTAGCAATTGTAACACTGCGGGAAGTGTTAGAGTCTAAAGATGGTGCAAAGCCAGAAGCATTATTACAAGTCGCATTTGGTCGTGATATTACTGGACAAGCAGTACTCGCAGAGCTCAATAAAATGCCACATTTACTTGTTGCAGGTTCAACAGGTAGTGGGAAAAGTGTGTGTATAAATGGTATTGTCGTATCAATCTTAATGCGTACAAAACCACATGAGGTAAAGCTGATGATGATTGACCCGAAAATGGTGGAGTTAAATGTTTATAACGGAATTCCTCATCTACTGGCTCCAGTTGTTACAGATGCACGTAAAGCGTCTCAGGCTTTAAAGAAAGTAGTGTCAGAAATGGAACGCCGCTATGATCTATTTTCTCATACAGGTACTCGTAATATCGAAGGCTACAATGGCCATGTACAAAAGGTCAATGAACAAACGGGTGAAAAACAACCGAAATTACCTTATATTGTGGTAATTGTAGACGAGTTAGCGGACTTAATGATGGTTGCCTCAAGTGATGTAGAGGATTCTATTACACGTTTAGCACAAATGGCACGTGCAGCAGGGATTCATTTAATTATTGCAACCCAACGACCAAGTGTAGATGTATTAACGGGTGTTATTAAAGCAAATATTCCTTCGCGTATTGCCTTTGCGGTTTCATCAGCAATCGATTCTAGAACGATATTAGATATGGGTGGAGCTGAACGTTTACTCGGTCGAGGAGATATGCTGTTTCTACCTGCCGGTGCATCTAAACCAAAACGTGTGCAAGGTGCATTTTTATCAGATCAAGAAGTTGAGTCTGTTGTTAACTTTGTTATAGAACAGCAAAAAGCACAATATCAAGAGGAAATGATACCGTCCGAAGAAGAGACAATTTTAGAGGAAACGGACGAATTATTTGACGAGGCTGTGCAGTTAGTTGTGAGTATGCAGACGGCCTCTGTTTCGATGTTGCAGCGCCGCTTCCGTATCGGCTATTCGAGAGCTGCTCGTATTGTCGATCAAATGGAACAACGCGGTATTGTCGGGCCTCCGGAGGGTAGTAAACCTCGACAAGTGCTTATTCATCAATACGAAAATTAGTGCTAATACCACGACAAAAAGTTGAATAATATTGTGTACATCAAGTAGGCCTAAATTCGTTTCAAAATTTGAACGTAATTAGGCAAAGGTGCAATTGATTTCAATCTATAAAAATGTTATATTAATGAACGATTAGTAGGAATGTTGTACATCAGATGTCTGATCTCTGATTTTGGTGGTGATATATGTGACTATTAAAGCAGATCATCGTCATCTCTATCTTCAAGTAATTGATCGTTTAAAGTCTGACATTGGAAAAGGCATTTTCAAAGAAAATGAAAAATTGCCTTCAGAGTTTGAATTATCAAAATCACTAGGAGTCAGTCGAGCAACTCTTAGAGAAGCGCTACGACTGTTGGAAGAGGAAAATGTTATTGTACGTCGACATGGTGTGGGGACATTTGTAAACCCTAAACCGTTGTTTACATCCGGTATCGAGCATTTATCGAGCATTTCTTCTATGATCGAGGCAGCAGGTATGGAACCCGGTTCCCGCTTTTTAAAGGCGACGGAAAGCATACCTTCTGAGGAAGATTTAAAACGCTTCCAATGTGATGACGAAGATAAAATTCTCACAATTGAACGTGTCAGAACAGCGGATGGCGAGCCGGTAGTATACTGCATTGACAGATTACCAGCAAGCTTCCTGCCAACTGACTTTGTAGAAAAAAAAGAAGTTTCACTTTTCTCTGCACTTGAACAATCCGGTAAAATTCATGTTGCCTATGCTGTTACATATATTGATCCAATCGGGTATCATGAACAAGCTTCACCGATTTTAAATTGCGGACGTGAAACAGCTCTTTTAGTATTAAAGCAGTTGCATTACGATGATCATGATCAAGTAGTGCTGTATTCAAAAAATTATTTCCGAGCTGATAAATTCAGCTTCCATGTAGTTCGTAAACGGGTGTAGAACATTTCTAAATATTTTCCTGCTAATTACAATACCTTTGGGGGGTTAATCAAATGAAAAAACGTAAATTTGGCTTAGTATTATCATCAGTTTTAGCTGCAAGTGCTATCTTAGGTGCATGTGGTACGAAAGACGAAGAAAAACCTGCAAAGGAAAATGAAAATGCATCATCTGGCGAAAGCAGCAAAGATGCATTCTCAGTAGCAATGGTTACTGACGTAGGTGGCGTTGATGATAAATCATTYAACCAATCWGCTTGGGAAGGTGTTCAAGCTTTCGGTAAAGAAAATGGTCTAAAAAAAGGTGACGGTGGCTTCGACTACTTACAATCGAAATCAGATGCAGACTATGAATCAAACTTAAATAGCTTAATACGTCGTAACTTCGATTTAGTTTATGGAATCGGTTTCATGATGGCTGACGCAGTTGAAGCTATTGCTACAGACAATCCAGAAAAACATTTTGCATTAATCGATGCTGAAGTAAAAGCAGACAACGTTGTTAGTGTTCTTTTTAAAGAGCAAGAAGGTGCTTACTTAGCTGGTGTAGCTGCTGCGAAAATGTCTAAAACAGGTAAAATCGGTTTCGTGGGTGGTGTAGATATTCCAGTTATCAACCGCTTCGAGGCTGGATTCGTTGAAGGTGCAAAAGCTGTAAATCCAAAAATCGAAATCCAATCAAAATATACTGGCGCATTCGATAAAGCTGACCTTGGTAAAATTACTGCAAACAGCATGTACTCTTCTGGTGTAGATGTAATCTTCCACGCTGCTGGTGCAACTGGTAACGGTGTATTCTCTGAAGCAAAAGAACGTAAGAAAAAAGACCCTAATGCAAATGTATGGGTAATTGGTGTAGATGCTGACCAATACGAAGAAGGTAAAGTAGACGATAAAACAAATGTAACTTTAACTTCTATGTTAAAAGGTGTTAACACAGCAGTTGTAGATATTTCAAATAAAGCGAAAAAAGGTGAATTCCCAGGCGGCAAAACGCTTACTTATGGTTTAGCTGAAGACGGCGTGAAGCTTGCAGATTCTCGTGGCGCAATCCCAGAAGATGTACAAAAGGTTATTAATGAATATAAAGAAAAAATTGCTAAAGGTGAAATTAAAGTTCCAGAAAAAGTGAAAAAATAATTCATCTTTTGATCATCATAAGGGACTTTTAGAAAGCCCTTATGATGATTTTTCAATCTATCGTTATATTTTGACTATTTGTAATACTCTATCGGATCAGATTTATTTACCATAGAGGTAGTAATTTTTCTATGAGTTTATTGTAAGAATAGTAATGATGGTATCAAGTTAATAGAAGAAAGGTTTCTAACGATGACCTTTCCTGTATTAATTTATCTTCATTCAGAAGAATATCTACCTCTATTAGTGGGACAAAAAACATGTGAATTTTTGTTAATAGGGTACATAATGCCACTGAACGAAGATGGAACCTCTAGCTGAGGTCATTGCTGTCGATGTGAAAAAACGTTGAACTAACAGTGACTATGGCTAGTATTATTAAGTTTGTCTCAAATAAATATAGAAAACGGTTTCAAACTGGACGTATTGTTTATCTGTGCGAAACGGAGTGTTAACGAAGCGTCAGTAACAAATGTTTTCTGTAGCGAAAGCGAAGCGACAGCTATAAATGTTTTCTTTGGCGAAAGCAAGGCGACAGCCACAATTACGCCAAAGAGAAATTGATAAAAGTGCCTATTAAGGGAGTGACGAAATTGGAACACGTGATTGAGATGCTAGGAATCCGAAAAGAATTCGGTAATTTCGTGGCGAATAATAACATCACCCTCCAACTGAAAAAAGGCGAAATCCATGCATTGCTAGGTGAAAATGGTGCAGGTAAATCGACTTTAATGAACGTCCTTTTTGGTTTGTATCAACCAGAGGGTGGCGAAATTCGAGTTCGTGGGAAGGCTGTTAAAATTACAAACCCAAATGTGGCCAATGATTTAGGGATTGGCATGGTCCATCAACACTTTATGTTAGTGGAAAATTTCACAGTGACGGAGAACATTATTTTAGGTTCTGAACCTACAAAAATGGGGATTGTAAACATTAAAGATGCGGCAAAGAAAGTACAAGCACTTTCTGAAAAATATGGTTTAGATGTTAATCCATATGCCAAAATCGAGGATATTACTGTGGGGATGCAACAACGTGTTGAAATTTTAAAAACACTATACCGTGGTGCAGAAATTTTAATCTTTGACGAACCTACGGCATCTTTAACACCACAGGAGATTACAGAGCTAATTCAAATAATGCGCCGTTTAATTGCAGAGGGCAAATCCATTATTTTAATTACCCATAAGCTAAAAGAAATTATGGAAGTTTCTGACCGTGTGACGATTATCCGAAAAGGGGAAGGAATTGGAACAGTTACAACTGCTGAAACAAATCCTAACCAATTAGCTGAAATGATGGTTGGTCGCCAAGTCGAATTTAAAACAGAAAAAACAGAAGCAAAACCAACTGATGAAGTACTTACAATCGAAAACTTGATTGTTACAGACTATCGTAATATCGATAAAGTAAAAGGTTTGAACTTAAAAGTACGCAAAGGTGAAATTGTTGGTATTGCGGGTATCGATGGTAACGGACAATCCGAGTTAATCGAAGCCATAACTGGTCTACGTAAAATAAAGAGTGGTGCTGTTAAATTAAATGGCAAAGATATTACAAATATGAAACCTCGAAAAATTACTGAGGAAGGCGTCGGACATATTCCACAAGATCGCCATAAGCATGGTTTAGTATTAGATTTCCCAATCGGTCATAATATCGCACTACAAACATATTACCAGTCTCCAATCGCTAAGGGCTTTGTCATGGACTACAAGAAAGTGTCTGAAAAAGCACGCCAAATCATCGAAGAATATGATGTGCGTACTGGTAATGGTGAAATGACTCCAGCACGTGCCCTTTCAGGTGGTAACCAGCAAAAAGCAATTATCGGTCGTGAAATTGATCGTAATCCAGATTTATTGATTGCTGCTTTACCAACACGTGGACTTGACGTAGGTGCTATTGAATTTATTCACTCTCGCCTGATCGAGCAACGTGATAAAGGAAAAGCAGTACTATTAATTTCATTTGAATTAGATGAAGTCATGAATGTTTCTGACCGTATCGCTGTTATTTATGATGGTCAAATTGTTGATGAGTTAAATCCAAAAGAAACAACAGAACAAGAGCTTGGTCTATTAATGGCAGGACAAAGTAGTAAAAATAACATGAATGGTGCGAAGGAGGGGAACGACTAATGTCAAATCGTGTCATTAATATACTCGTTCCTATCATCTCTATCATTATCGGTTTAATTGTTGGTGCTATCGTAATGGTAGTCAGCGGCTATGACCCAGTACAAGGTTATAGTGCCCTTTGGACAGGTATTTTTGGAGATTCATATTCAATTGGGAACACAATCCGACAAATAACACCGTACATATTGGCGGGTCTTGCGGTAGCATTTGCCTTCCGTACAGGTTTATTCAACATCGGTGTTGAAGGTCAGTTAATTTTAGGTTGGTTAGCAGCGGCTTGGGTAGGATATGCATTTGATCTACCTAAAATTATTCACTTACCATTAGCATTGCTTGCGGCAGCCGCAGCCGGTGCATTTTGGGCCTTTATTGCAGGTTTCTTAAAAGCGAAATTTAAAGTTCACGAAGTTATTGCGACAATTATGTTAAACTACACTGCGCTTTATATTGCGAATGCAGTGATTAAAAAATTGTCTGACGGTAGCTTTAAAACAGAACGAATTCATGATTCAGCATCATTACGTTCTCCGTTTTTAAGAGAGCTTACAGACAATTCAAGTCTTCACTATGGGATCATTGTTGCACTATTAATGGTAGTAGTTATGTGGTTCATTTTAGAAAAAACAACACGCGGATATGAGCTAAAAGCGGTAGGCTTTAATAAGAATGCTGCAGACTATGCTGGTATGAACGTTAACAAAAACATTATTTTAGCTATGACGATCTCAGGTATGTTCGCTGGTCTTGGTGGTGCTATGGAGGCACTAGGTACTTTCGGAAACGCCTCTATTAAAGCAGGCTTTACTGG
Source organism: Lysinibacillus sp. 10T31 (assembly GCF_056394365.1). NCBI lineage: Bacteria > Bacillati > Bacillota > Bacilli > Caryophanales > Bacillaceae > Lysinibacillus > Lysinibacillus sp. 10T31. The sequence goes on along the minus strand of NZ_JBFTHS010000002.1, from coordinate 67,344 downwards.
TATAGGTTTCGATGGTATCGCCGTGGCCTTACTTGGTGCCAATACACCACTAGGGGTAGTATTTGGGGCTTCATTATTCGGCTCACTAAAATACGGAGCGCTAAATATGCCAAATGCTGCGGGTATTCCAGAGGAAATCGTATCTATTATTATCGCGTTAATTATTTTCTTTGTAGCATCAGGTTATATCATACGAGTAGCATTACAAAAATTGAGCAAGAAAAAGGAGGGGCAATAACATGAGCTTTTTAGAAATGTTATATTTCATCATCCCTTCTGCAATTCTTTATGCAACACCTTTAATTTTTACGGCAATCGGTGGCGTATTCTCTGAACGTTCTGGTGTAGTCAACATCGGACTAGAAGGTTTAATGATTGTTGGTGCATTTGTTGGTATTTTTGTTAATCTAGAATTTGCTTCGACATTCGGTGCAGCAACAATTTGGGTGGCAATGTTGGCAGCTGTCATTATTGGGGGAATCTTTTCACTTCTCCATGCAGTTGCTTCGATTTCCTTCCGTGCCGATCAGACGGTATCGGGGGTTGCTATCAACTTATTAGGTTTAGCGGTAACTGTATTCTTAGTGAAAATGATTTATGGTAAAGGTCAAACAGATATGATTGACCAAGCCCATGCAATAAATCGTTTCGCTATCCCTTATTTAGAGGACATACCGTTCTTTGGTCCATTATTATTCCAAAATGTCTACAGTACATCGATATTAGCCTTTGCAGTAGCTATTGGGGCATGGTTTATCATTTATAAAACACCGTTTGGATTACGCTTACGTGCTGTTGGTGAGCACCCAATGGCCGCAGATACAATGGGTGTAAATGTTAATAGAATGCGCTATATTGCTGTTGTCATCTCTGGGGCATTAGGTGGTCTTGGTGGTGCAGTGTACGCGCAATCAATTACAAACGATTTCTCACATGCAACAATTGCGGGTCAAGGTTTTATGGCCATTGCTGCAATGATTTTTGGGAAATGGCATCCGATCGGTGCATTAGGTGCAGCTTTATTCTTTGGAGTAGCACAAACTTTAAGTGTTGCAGGAAGCGGAATTCCTTACATTCAAGATGTTCCTGCTGTGTACCTACAAATCTTACCGTACGTTTTAACAATCTTTGCATTAGCAGGATTTATCGGTAAAGCAAATGCACCAAAAGCTAGTGGCCAACCTTATATTAAGGGGAAACGCTAATAACAAACAGACAATTGTTAATACTAAAGACTGGGCGAAAATGCTCAGTCTTTTTCCTTGTACATATCTCGAGTGTTTGGGAAAATAATGGTTGGAGGTTGAACTTTATTTGCTAGTATGAACAGGTTCATCAATCAACAAAAATAATTTCCACACTTTTCATATACATACTTTGGATTCTTTTTGCAATTATAGACAATAGACATGTATAGTATGTGTAGTACTTTGTTATATTAAGAAAGATAAGGAGGGTTCTATATATGTTTAAAACAATACCTTTTGCAAAAGGTGTCAATTTGCATATCCGACAAACGACCCAATTTAAAACCGTAAATTTTTCAATTAAATGGAGAAGAGCGTTAACGGCCACAAATGCGTCTGAACGCACAGTGTTAACAAATGTATTGCAACACAGTAATGCTAAATATAAGACAACAGCTGCATTCCGAAGTTTCTTGGATGACTTGTATGGCACAGTGTTATATTTTGACACATCTAAACGTGGTAATGAACATACAGTACTGATGAATGTAGAAGCCGTTAATGATCATTTTTTGGCAAATACAAGTGTTTTAAACGAGGTACTTGATTTATTGCACACAGCAATATTTGAACCGAATTTAGAAAACGGTGTATTTAAGGAATCTATTGTGGAACGTGAAAAGAAAACGGTCATTCAGCGAATTGAGTCCATTTTTGACGATAAATCTCGTTTTGCGCAGCAACGCATTCAACAAATTTTACGTCCAAATGAACCGGCCTCTATTTCTGCTAATGGAACTGTCGAGGACATTCAAAAAATTACCCCTACATCATTGTTTGAAGCATATCAATCCATGCTTGCTAACGATAAAATAGACATTTATGTAGCGGGTGATATTAATGAAGACGAAATCGTAGCGAAACTAAAAGAAGCGCTACCATTTAATGATCGCACACCTGAAGAAATTCCTGCTGTGCTTCCACAACAGCATCCACAAAATGATTATGTACGTGAACAACAAGAAATGAAGCAAGGTAAGCTGCATATTGGCTTTAGTACACCAGTGCGATTTGGTGACGCTGATTTCTCCAAAATGCAAATCTTTAACGGTGTGTTCGGTGGCTATCCTCATGCCAAATTATTTATGAATGTTCGTGAAAAGGAAAGTTTAGCCTACTATGCGTCAAGCTCATATGCATCACATTATGGCTTAGTATTTGTTGTCTCTGGAATTGAACCAAAGAATGAAGAAAAAGCGCTATCACTTATTAAGGAACAACTTGCTGTTATGCAAGCAGGCGATATTACAGATTTAGAAATAGAACAAACAAAGGCAATGCTGACAAATCAGCTAAAAGAAGCATTAGATTCTGCCCGTGGACAAATTGAAATTTTTGATCAATATAAAGATTTACCTGAGGAGTTCTCTGTTGACGCTTGGGCAAATAAATGGAAAGCTGTGACAAAGCAAGATATTGTTGAAATGGCGAAGCAAGTACAGCTAGAAGCGGTCTATTTCTTATGTGGAAAGGAGCAAGCCGCACAATGAAAACAATTGAATTCAAACAATTAGATGAAACATTGTATTATGAAAAATTAGAAAATGGCTTAGATGTCTATATTTTACCGAAAAAAGGCTTTTCCAAAACGTTTGTGACCTTCACCACAAAATACGGTTCTGTTGACCGTGCATTTGTGCCAATGGGTGGAACTGAAAGCATTACAGTACCAGATGGCATTGCCCACTTTTTAGAGCATAAAATGTTTGAAAAAGAAGATGGAGATGTCTTCCAAAAGTTTAGTGAATTCGGCGCTTCAGCCAATGCCTTTACATCATTTACACGTACAGCGTATTTATTTTCTTCGACGAACAATATTTATAACAGCACAGAAACATTATTAAATTTTGTTCAAGAGCCTTACTTTACAGAAGCAACTGTTAATAAGGAGAAGGGCATTATTGGTCAGGAAATTACGATGTACGACGATCAGCCAGATTGGCGTCTATATTTTGGTACAATCGAAAATATGTATCATAATCACCCAGTAAAAATTGATATCGCTGGTACAATAGAGTCGATTGATGGCATTACTGCGGACCATTTATATACGTGCTACAATACATTTTATCATCCGTCCAATATGTTATTGTTTGTCATTGGCTCAGTAGATCCTAATGAAATGATGACGTTTATTCGTGACAATCAAGACAAGAAAGAATTCCCTGAACCAACACCAATTCAACGTTTCTTCGATCAAGAACCGACAGATGTTGCTATCAAAGAACGTGAGTTGCATATGGATGTACAAAAGCCTAAGGTCTATATCGGCTTAAAAGCAAAAGAAACAAATCTTTCTGGTCGTGACATGTTAAAACATGAGCTGTCTGTTCAAATTGCACTTGAACTTATTTTTGGACGTACATCTAAATTTTATGAGAGTGTCTATGATGATGGCTTAATTGATGAAACGTATGCATTTGATTTCACGTTAGAAAATGGGTTTGGATTTGCTATGATTGGCTCAGATTCTACAGAACCGGCTGCATTAGAGAAAGCTATTAAGGAAGAATTAGCAAAACATGATGGAGATGCACATTTTGAAAGTGCCGATTTAGAACGAGTGAAACGTAAAAAAATAGGTTTCTTCCTACGTGCACTGAACTCTATTGAATTTATCGCCAACCAATTTACACGTTATTCGTTTAATGATATGAATTTGTTCGATGTTGTGCCTGTACTAGAAGAACTAACGATCGAAGATTTGAAAAAAGCATTTTCTTCAGTTCAAGGTGAATCTCAGCAAACTGTCTTCAAAATTTTACCTACAGCGAAGGGCGTACAGTGAAAAAGTTTGCCCTCGTTTTAGGTGCATCGGGTGAGATTGGCCGTGCTATTTGTCGAAGTCTGGCAGATGATGGTTGGTCCATCTACATACACTTTTCAAACAATGAAAAAGCAGCACAGGTTTTATACCGCTCTCTTTCAGAAAGTTTCCCTGCACAAGAGTTTATGCTTGTACAGGGAGATTTTTCGAAAGCATCTGGGGCACAATTGCTAGCATCGCAAATTTTTAATGTGCAAGCGATTGTTTTTGCAAATGGTCAAGCACATTATTCTTTGCTTGAAGATACTACGGTGGAGGATATGGATGCATTATGGCGTGTCCATGTGCAAAATCCAATGCATCTGACGGCTTTGCTGTCATCAAAGCTACGTGCTCATGATGTTAGCTATGTGCTTTTTATTGGTTCGATTTGGGGCGAGGCTGGATCGGCTGGTGAATCACTTTACGCCGCTGTGAAGGGTGCCCAACATGCTTTTGTGAAGTCATATGCAAAAGAATCTGCACTGTCACGCATTCGTGTTAATGCCATTGCACCTGGCTTTATTAATACCACGATGAACAGTCATTTAAGCGAAGAGGAGCTTGAATATATTTTAGAGGACATTCCACTAGGTGTAATTGGACAAACAACGGATGTTGCTGAAATGGTACGCTTCTATCTTTCAGGAAAAGCGGATTATGTAACGGGACAAATTATTAGATTAAACGGTGGCTGGTACATATAATGTTCTCTTTTGCACATACTACATGTGTAAAGGAGGAGAAACATATGACTATTTTAGAAAACTGGCAAAAATGGACATCGTTTTTAGGTCAAAATGTTATGCGAGCAGAATCAAGCGGTATGCCAACAAAAATGATTCAACAGGCCGCTGTACAAATTGGAGAATATTTGGCGACAAATGTCGATCCTAAAAATGAACAAGAGCGAGTGCTGTCGGATTTATGGGGCGTTGCCTCCGAAGATGAAAAACAAGCATTGGCGAATTGTGTCATTAAACTTGTAGAAAATAAACCTGTGCAGTAAAACGAAGAGGAGAACTATCTCCTCTTTTTTTCTGTATAAAAAAGTGATTTTTGCATTGAAAAGGGAACGTATGTAAGCCTATTCTGTACGTTCAAAAAAAAAATAGTAAGTTTTTAAAAATAACGCCATAATTCCATGTATTCTAACTTTCCATTACATAAAAAATCAGCTATGATGGAACTTATAAAGGATTTTTTACGTTAACTAATAGGAAGGGAACGAGTGTGTTTGAGCGATTGGTACTTTGAATATGAAATTCAGGTGAATCGCCCTGGATTATTAGGAGATATTGCTTCACTTTTAGGGATGCTTCGGGTCAATATTATTTCAATAAATGGTGTCGATGAGGATCGACGTGGTATGTTAGTGCATACAGACAACGATGAGACAATTGAGCGTTTTCGTACAATTGTTTCGACAATGGAACATATTAACGTTACCAAATTTCGACAACCTAAACTCCGTGATCGTTTAGCCATTAGGCACGGTCATTATATTCCTCGAGATGCAGATGAAAAAAATACCTTCCGCTTCGTACGAGATGAACTTGGTATATTAGTTGACTTTATGGCTGAGCTCTTTAAAAAAGAAGGGCATAAGCTTATTGGGATACGTGGAATGCCTCGTGTAGGAAAAACCGAATCGATTGTAGCGGCTAGTGTATGTGCCAATAAAAAATGGATTTTTTTATCGTCTACAATGATTAAGCAGACTGTTCGCAATAAACTTGCTGGTGATGAATTCAGTGACAATAATATTTTTATATTAGATGGTATTGTGACACGTCGTTCATCTGATGAGAGACATTTGCAACTAGTGCGTGAGATGATGAGTATGCCTTCCATTAAGGTCATCGAGCATCCAGATATGTTTGTTCAGCATTCAGAATATAAGATAGAGGATTTTGATTATATCATTGAATTGCGTCATCACCCAGATGAAGAAATTACGTATGAAATAATGGAAAAAAGCCATATGATGTCCGAATCTAATTCATTTGGTGGATTTAATTTTTAATTTGATATTAAAGTAGGTGTTATGAGTGGCAGAATTAGGGACTCGACTGAAAGAGGCGAGACTGTCTAAAGGCTACAGCTTAGACGATTTACAAGAAATAACAAAAATTCAAAAGCGTTATTTAATAGGTATTGAAGAGGGCAATTATTCGATTATGCCTGGCTCATTTTATGTACGAGCTTTTATTAAACAATATGCTGACGCTGTTGGTTTGGACGCAGAGGAGCTTTTAGAAACTTATAAAAGCGAGCTGCCAGGTACTCCAAACAATCAAGTAAGTCAATCGATGACTAGTAGTCCAAGTAGAAGAAAAGTTTCAAAAGGTCCTTCGACTAAAATGATGGAGGCAATGCCGAAAATAATCGTTGGTTTATTTATCATTGTCATTATTGTAGTGATTTGGGTGCTTATGCAGAATAGAAATAGTGCAGGGCCAAATGATACAGACAGTACAAATCCAGCAGAAATGGAATATGATACAAAAATAAAACCAATAGATACAGAAAAAGATAAAGAAAAAGAGCAAAAAAAAGCTCAAGCAAATGACAAACAAGAGTCAACAGATTCAACACAAGATACACCTGACGAAAAGCAAACTGAAGAGGTTAAACAAGCGATTTCAGCAGGGGCTGTTGAAGCGGATGGTGCTACAACTTCTTATACTTTAACAGGTGCAGATACATTTAAAATACGTATTGAAGTATCAGGTCCTACATTTATCGGTATTCGAAACCAACAGCAACAGGAAATACTAACAGATACTCGTGTATATAATGCAGGAGAAGTAGTAGAATTCGACGCAACATCTCAAAATTACGCACGTATCCGCTTAGGTAATTCTTCGCAAGCTAAAGTATACATTAATGACGAGCCTTTAACGTATGCACAGCAAATTGTAACGCAAAACATCGTCATCAATTTCAATAAAGAATAGTAGTCATCTAGCGATGACTACTTTCTTTCATCATGAAAGGTGTTAGAAAAATGAACATTCCAAATAAAATTACCATCTCTCGAATCTTACTTATTCCGTTCTTTGTCATTGTTATGATGTTTGATTTTGGCTGGGGAACAATGTCACTATTCGGTGCAGAGATGCCTGTTCATCATTTTGTAGGTGCACTCATTTTTATTATTGCTTCAACGACTGATTGGGTGGATGGTTTTTATGCACGTAAGTACAATCTTGTGACAACATTTGGGAAATTTTTAGACCCACTTGCTGACAAATTACTAGTTTCAGCAGCTTTTATTTTAATGGTAGAGCTTGATATGGCGTCTGCATGGATAATAATAATTATTATTAGCCGTGAGTTTGCAGTAACTGGCCTGCGTTTAATATTGGCAGGTGAAGGAGAAGTTGTTGCGGCTAACCAGCTTGGTAAAATTAAAACGTGGGCTCAAATTGTGGCCATCGGAGCAGCACTTTTACACAATACAATCTTTACACTTATTGGTATTCCATTCGATACAATTATGCTATATATTGCATTGTTCTTTACACTATGGTCTGGATGGGATTATTTCTATCTAAATCGACGTGTCTTACTTGAGTCTAAATAAGAGAGGTCTTGAGGATCATGAATGCTGAAATTCTTGCGGTTGGCTCAGAGTTATTGCTTGGTCAGATTTCGAACACAAATGCAAGATTTATTTCTAGTCAGTTGTCCGAGTTAGGGATCAACGTGTATTATCACACTGTTGTTGGAGATAATGCACAACGTTTAGAAGAGGCTATTTCCGTTGCGGAGACTCGTGCTGATTTAATCATTTTCTCTGGTGGGCTTGGACCTACAAAGGATGATTTAACAAAGGAAACGATTGCGCGCCATCTTGACGTTTCTCTCGAATTTGATGATATCGCACTGGTTAATATTGAGCAGTTTTTTGCAAAACGAGGACGTCCAATGACGGATAATAATCGTAAGCAGGCTTTAATACTAGCGGGTAGTGAGGTGCTTGCAAACCATCACGGTATGGCACCTGGCATGATATTAACAAAGGATGGGCGTACGTATATTTTACTTCCAGGGCCACCAAAAGAGCTTGAGCCAATGTTCCAGTTTGAAGCAAAGCCAAAGCTTGGTGCGATGTTAAATGCTGGAGGGGTAATTACATCGCATGTTATGCGTTTTTATGGAATTGGAGAGGCGGAGCTTGAGGTTCGTGTCCAAAATATTTTAGATTCGCAAACAAACCCAACTGTTGCTCCACTTGCTTCTGACGGTGAGGTTACATTACGTGTAACAGCCAAAGCAGAAACGGAGCAAGAAGCGCAGCAGCTTATTGCCGCAAAGGTAGCAGAGATTCAAGCGCTTGTTGGGAACTATCAATACGGTATAGATGATGATTCTCTTGCCTCTAAAACAGTAGAAATGTTACTAGACAATAAGTTAACAATTTCTGCAGCAGAAAGTTTAACAGCGGGATTATTTCAGTCAGAGCTTGCTGAAATACCAGGTGTAGGGGATGCCCTTGTTGGTGGCGTTGTTACGTATACTGAAGAGGCTAAGATTAAACAACTAGATATTTCTAAGGAATTATTAACTACACATGGGATTGTAAGCAGTGAATGTGCAGCGGCTATGGCTAGTGCTGTGCGTAAAAAATTTGGTACAGATATAGGTATTGGATTAACAGGTGCGGCAGGTCCTACAGCCCATGATCATCAACCAGTAGGGACGGTTTGGATTGGTCTTGCCATTGGCGATGAAAAACCGATAACGTATTTACTTCATTTATCGGGTATGCGAAATACAAACCGACTGCGCGCTGCGAAATTTACTTGTCATTACTTAATGCAGCTTTTGGAAGAAAGAGGCTTTAAAAAACGTTAATCAATTCTGCCCGGCATAAATATAGGTTCATCATCAAAAGTTGTAGATAAGATTTTTGTTAAAATGTTTACTTTGTAAATAAGTTGATTGGAGTGGAGGCTCGGCGACTCCTCGGGGATTAGCGATTAGAGGAACGAAGGCTAAAACCATCACGTCCTGTGATAACGCCTTCGTGACCAACATCCTGTTGGCCCGAGACCCTGCAGCGAAGCGAAGCGGCCCCAGGAAGCTCTGCTCTGTGCGAAAGCGAAGCGGCAGCAACAAATGTTTTATCTGCGCGAAAGCGAAGCGGCAGCGGCAAAGCGCCCAGCCGGAACGGAAATCAACCACACATTTTGATGATGATCCATAATATAGTTAAAATAGAAATTTGGGTAATGGAAAGTTACCCAAATTTTTATTTTGAAGAAAAACGAATAAATGTTCGCTTTTTTCTTGCGTCTTCTCTTAAAAACAAGTATAGTAGAGATAGAGAAAAACAGTGAACAGTTTTCGAAGGAGGAAAATGAATGAGTGATCGTAAAGCTGCCTTAGAACAGGCGTTAAAACAAATTGAAAAGAATTTTGGCAAAGGTTCTATCATGAAACTTGGCGAAAAGACCGATTTAGAAATCGCTACATCTTCAAGTGGTTCGTTAGCACTTGATGCTGCATTAGGTGTTGGTGGGTATCCACGTGGACGTATTATTGAAGTATACGGCCCTGAATCATCAGGTAAAACAACGGTTGCTCTTCATGCCATTGCAGAGGTTCAGGCAAATGGTGGACAAGCAGCGTTTATCGATGCTGAGCATGCGTTAGATCCAATCTATGCACAAAAATTGGGCGTCGATATTGATGAGCTTCTATTATCTCAACCAGATACAGGAGAGCAGGCGCTTGAAATTGCAGAAGCATTAGTGCGTAGTGGTGCTATCGATATCATCGTTATTGACTCAGTAGCAGCATTAGTTCCGAAAGCGGAAATCGAAGGAGATATGGGTGATTCGCATGTTGGTTTACAAGCGCGTTTAATGTCTCAGGCCTTACGTAAGCTTTCAGGTGCTATCAATAAATCAAAAACGATTGCTATTTTCATTAACCAAATACGTGAAAAAATTGGTGTAATGTTCGGAAACCCAGAAACAACACCTGGTGGACGTGCACTTAAATTCTATAGCTCCGTTCGCTTAGAAGTACGTCGTGCAGAAGCTATTAAACAAGGCAATGACATTATGGGTAACCGAACAAAAATTAAAATTGTGAAAAACAAAGTAGCACCACCATTCCGTACAGCTGAAGTTGATATTATGTACGGTGAAGGAATTTCAAAAGAGGGCGAAACAGTCGATTTAGGTGTTGAACTTGACATCGTTCAAAAAAGCGGTTCTTGGTATGCTTACGGTGATGAGCGCCTAGGTCAAGGTCGTGAAAATGCTAAACAGTATTTAAAAGAAAATCCAGCTGTACTAGACGACATCGCAAATAAAATCCGTGCTTCTTACGGTATTGCATCATCATCTTACACAATTGCTGCGCATGATGATGAGGAAGAAATGGATGATGAATTAAAGCTTCTTCTAGAAGATAAATAATATAAATGCATTGTTCCCACTCTTTATAGTGAGAGCAATGCATTTTTTTGTTTACACATACTGGGGAATATGGTTTTATAATATTTATTAGGGTATCCATTCATTTAGCTCATCACCGAAAGTGGTTGGCCATAAAGAGAAATGGGGAAGCTTCATATTTTCGTTTTGTAAAAATAATTCCTAAGTACTGCTTCTAGGCATTAATGTTAAAAGTTAAAATAAGCGTTAGTGTAAAAAGCATTAGGTAATTAATTCTCTTAATGGATATGGCTGACTTTTTTTCTTTGGAGGGCGAACAGATGACCGACTATCCTTGACAGAGCTTGAGGCTAGCTATACAATTAAATATGTATAATTTCTGAATTATGACTTTAAATAGGCAGTACATTCTGACTTCATTTATAATGGCCTTTAAAGACCTATTAAATGAAGATGAAGAATCTGGCAGATGTCAAGGGTTTTGAAAGAAATGAGTAATAAGATGTTAGCCTTAGATCTGTGTATCCTGCGAGAACGGCTAACGTATCTGCAACGGTAAAAACGCCAACTGTGACTTTACCGAGTGCCCGACATCGTATCGGCTCTCGTGCAGACCTGAACAAATTCAAAATCCGAGACGCAATTATTTTGCCAAGGCGAAATTGATGTATGCGCCGACTGAAACTGTAATACCCAAATAGCAAGAGGAGGTGTTCATATGGATGGAATTACTATCATCTCCGCTTTGCTTGGACTCATCGTTGGTGCCGCTGTTAGCTTTATCTACATGAAAAAAGTGAATGACTCAAAAATCACTGGTGCTAAACATGTCGCTGAAACAATCGTTGAAGAAGGAAAACGAGAAGCGGAGGCATTGAAGAAAGAAGCACTACTTGAAGCCAAAGATGAAACTCACAAATTTCGTACTGAAGCAGAAAATGACATTCGTGAACGTCGTTCAGAACTTCAGAAACAAGAGAACCGTTTATTGCAAAGAGAAGAGAATCTTGATCGCAAAGATGATGCTCTAAATAAGAGAGAAGCAAGCTTAGAGCGTAAAGAACAAGCTTTAAGCGAAAGACAACAGCATATTGAACAGATGGAAAGCAAAGTGGACGAGCTCGTTGCCTTGCAAAAATCAGAGCTAGAGCGAATTTCTGCTTTAACTAGAGATGAAGCAAAAGCTATTATCTTAGGAGAAGTAGAAAAAGAGCTAACAACTGATATTGCTGTGATGACGAAGGAAGCTGAGACACGTGCGAAGGAAGAATCAGATAAAAAAGCACGTGAAATTTTATCACTGGCACTGCAGCGTTTTGCAGCCGATCATGTTGCTGAGACAACAGTATCTGTCGTGAACTTGCCAAATGATGAAATGAAAGGTCGTATTATTGGTCGTGAAGGTCGAAACATCCGAACTTTGGAAACGCTAACAGGTATAGATTTAATTATTGATGATACTCCAGAGGCGGTTATTTTATCAGGCTTTGATCCAATTCGTCGTGAAACGGCTCGACTTGCACTTGAAAAACTTGTACAGGATGGCCGCATTCACCCTGCTCGAATTGAGGAAATGGTGGAAAAAGCTCGTCGTGAAGTGGATGAACAAATCCGCGAAACAGGAGAGCAAACAACATTTGAAATTGGCATTCATAACTTACATCCAGATTTAATGAAAATTTTAGGCCGTATGAAATATCGTACAAGCTATGGACAAAACGTTCTAAAGCATTCCATTGAGGTTGCGCATTTAGCAGGCTTACTTGCTGCTGAACTTGGTGAAGATGTAGCATTAGCTCGCCGTGCAGGTTTATTACATGATATTGGTAAGGCAATTGACCATGAAGTTGAAGGTAGCCATGTCGAAATCGGTGTGGAATTAGCAACGAAATACAAGGAACATCCAGTCGTAATAAACAGTATTGCTTCTCACCATGGTGATACAGAAGCAACATCTGTCATCGCGGTATTAGTGGCTGCAGCTGATGCATTATCAGCGGCTCGTCCAGGTGCTCGAAGTGAGACGCTTGAAAACTATATCCGTAGACTTGAAAAGTTAGAGGAAATTTCTGAAAGCTATGATGGTGTAGAAAAATCCTTTGCGATTCAGGCAGGTCGTGAAATTCGTATAATTGTACAACCTGAAAAAATTGATGACTTAGCTTCACATCGCCTAGCGAGAGATATCCGTAAGCGAATTGAAGAAGAACTTGATTATCCAGGCCATATTAAAGTAACGGTTATTCGTGAAACACGTGCCGTAGAATACGCAAAATAAAATCATTAATAGATTTTATCTCAAAAGAAAGAATAGAATTTTCGAGTTGATATGCTAGGTGGATATTTGCACCAGATAATCACAGGAAAGCCTTGTCGCGGATTGCGGGCTCGAAATGTTTTTCTTATTAATGAGGACACTGAAAACTTTAGCAATTATAAAAATGAGTTAATTTTGCGAAAAAATAGGCAACTTCTTGTTCGGTTTCGAACAAAGAGTTGCCTATTTTTATTTGCTCTTTAGTTATCCAATAACCACTTCCTTAATAGTACTCATAATATTTATAGATTGAGCATAATAAAAGTATTGGACCTTTTCTAAATAAATATTAGAGAGGAGGATATTGATGGTTGATGTGCATAGTCATATCTTATGGAATGTAGATGATGGACCAAAAACGATGGCAGATACTATGCGATTGTTTGAACAAGCGGTTAAAGAAGGAATTAAAGAAATAATAGCCACTCCCCATTGCCATCACCCACAATATCATGCAAATTATAGCGCAGTGAAAAATCAAATTCACTTATTACAATCTGAACTCATTAAAAAAAGTATTCCTCTAACGCTTTTTACCGGACATGAAGTACGATTATCAGAAAAAATCATTCCACTCTATAAAACAAATCAAATCCACACATTAGCATGCTCTAATTATATGTTGTTAGAATTACCATCCTATACTGTACCGGCTTATACAATAAGAATTATTCGTGCATTACTGTCTGAAGGAATTATCCCAATTATTGCGCATCCAGAACGAAATAAAGCCATTGTTGAAAGGCCAATTTACTTAGAACGATTAATTTGCGAAGGAGCAAAAGCGCAAATAACTGCTGGCAGCTTAGCTGGTTATTTTGGTCGCACAATACAAAAGTGCTCACTTGAGCTAGTAAGGGCTAATTTAGTTCATACGTATGGATCGGATGTTCACAATCTATCATCTCGACCATTCTTTTTTGATGCAGGGCTTTGTTATTTAGAAAAGAAAAAAGAGTTAGATGCCGTCGATATATTACTCGAAAATAATGCAAGAATAATTGAAAACCAGCCTTTCATTATACAAGAACCTTGTAAAATCGAAGTGAGGAAATGGTGGAAGATTTTTTAGGATTAAGAGAAGAACTGTACTTATCTTGAGAAATATGTAAGTGAAAAATACGGAAAGCTTTAATGTCATTATTGAAATCGTTGACGGTAAATAAAGTATTACTGTGGCCAGATGGGTCTTGTCGACACCATTTGAATATATCCGACAACCGTAAACTTCACTGCAGATTTACATGCCATTGAACAATTCAAAAATGAGGACCAGCTTTATTACTTAAGCTCACGCACATTCAATGAGATTAATGCGATCTCTAAGCAAGGAACAGCCCTTGCCCTTGCTGAGTGAGGGGTGCCTGTCATTCAGTTTGAATTGGCACGGCTCGATGCTTACCATCTCGGCTATCTCATTTACTTCTATATGAAAGTGTACGCAATGAGTGCTTGCCTAATAAATGTAAATCCGTTTGTATCAACGAGGTGTCGAGGCAAATAAGAAAAAAATGCTTGAATTATTAAATGAACAGAAGGTGTCTCAATGAGTATAGTAGAAGACCAATACAGGCAATGGATAAAGGCAGTAGTTCCTACCTATCTAAAAGAAGAATTACTAGCCATTGTAAATGATGCATCACAAATTGAAGAGCGGTTTTATCAATACTTACAATTTGGTACAGCAGGTATGCGTGGTGTGTTAGGTGCAGGTACAAATCGGATGAATATCTACACGATTCGCCGAGCTGCATTCGGGCTAGCACAGTATATTACAGAAAACGGGGAAACGGCCAAACAACGAGGTGTTGTTATTGCCTATGATACACGCCATTTCTCAAAGGATTTTGCCATTGAAACAGCTCAAGTGCTTGGGGCATTAGGGGTGAAGGTATTTGTATTTAGCGAAGCACGCCCAACACCTGAATTATCATTTGCAGTAAGATATTTAAATGCTTTTGCAGGTGTGGTCATTACCGCTAGTCACAATCCAAAACAATATAATGGCTTTAAAGTTTATGGGGAGGACGGGGCTCAACTGACGCCGTCTGCAATTCAAACAATCATTGAAAAACTAGATGACATCCAAAATATTTTTGACATCCCAACAACATCATGGCACAAATTAGAACAGTATCTAACTGTGGAATGGATTTTACATAATATTGACCAAGCCTATCAAGATAAATTACACAGTTTAAAACAACGTACAAATATTGACTTCACTATACCAATTGTTTACTCACCTCTACATGGTGCAGGGCTAGTGCCGGTACAACAAGGTTTACAAGCATTTGGTTTTACAAACGTCCATATTGTAGAACAACAAGCTGTGCAAGATGGCGATTTCCCAACTATACCATATCCAAATCCAGAGGAAGCGGTAGCCTTTACGCATGCCATACAAAAAGGGAAAGAAACAGGTGCACAAATACTATTAGCAACCGATCCTGACGCTGATCGATTAGGTGTGGCAGTAAAAACAGAGCGTGGCTATCAATTATTAACCGGTAACCAATTAGGTGCACTCATCTTACAGTATTTGCTTGAGGCGAAAAAAGAAAAAAATGAGCTGCCTGAAAATGGAGTTTTGCTCAAAACAATTGTTACTTCTGAACTTGGTGCAGTAATTGCTAAGCAATATGGGATTGAAACTGTGAATACACTAACAGGCTTTAAATATATTGCAGAAAAGATTGCTGAGTACGACCAAACAAATGAAAAAAAATATATATTCGGATACGAAGAAAGTTATGGCTATTTGGTTCAAAGCTTTGTACGTGATAAAGATGCAGTCCAAGTTGCATTGGTAGTTGCAGAGATGGCGGCTTACTACGCAACAAAACAACAAACGTTACTAGATGTTCTAGACAATTTATTTAAACAATATGGCTATTATCAAGAAGCATTACAGTCACAAACATTTGAAGGCATTACAGGTCAAAAGGAAATGCAAGCTTTACTACAAAACCTTAGGGAAAATAGAATTTTTGACATTGCAGGCCAAAAGGTACTTGTAGTTGAAGATTACTTAACGCAACAAGCCATTCATCGAGATGGCTCCATTACAAAACTCAATTTACCAAAAGAAAATGTCTTAAAGTTTATTTTAGAAGATCAATCATGGATAGCGATTCGCCCTTCCGGAACAGAACCAAAATGTAAGTTTTACTTTGGTACAGTTGCTAGTACGAGAGAACAAGCACAACATAAGCTACAACAATTACAGGCAGCCTTTATGACAAATAAGTAGTTGAAGTACAGAGAGAAAGATGAAGAAAGTCAAAAAACAATCATCCCAGCAGCAGGTATTAGTTTTTGGCTGTATTCAAAAAATTTTTTTATACTATAAAATCTGTACTTTTAAGAAAAGGAGTAAATAGATCCAAAGATATTAATAGGCCATTTTTATAGAGCAAGATGAAAAAAAGTTCCTATTATTAACCTTAAAGGAGAAATGCCGGATGAATATTCTTATTAGCTGTCCTGGAAGAAGAGTAGAAATGTTAGAAGTGTTTAATCGTGAATTTGCGAAATTTAACATGGAGATAATAGCTACAGGTAATTCGAATATATTACCAGCCCTATATTCGGTGGAAAATTCATATATTGTACCATCGCTAGAAGATGATAATTATGTTGAAGAACTTTTGGAAATTTGTAAAGAGAATAATGTTAAAGCAATTCTAACTATGTTAGATAAAGATATAATGGTTCTCTCTAAAAATATTGATAAATTTAAAGAAATTGGGGTTATCCCAATCTTACCTAATTTAAGTATTGCAAATACTTGTGATGACAAGTATTTAACGTATGAATTTTTGACAACAAATGGGATTCGTTGTGCAAAGTCATACAATGATTTAGAAACTTTTGAAGATGATTATAGTAAAAATAAAATCTCGTTCCCTGTAATAGTCAAACCAAATAGTGCTGATGGTAGTAGGGGAGTTATTAAATGTACTAATTTGAAAGAACTAGAAAAGAGTTTTCATAATGGACATAAAAATATAATACAGGAGTTTTTAAATGGTACTGAGTATGATATAGATGCATATATTGATATTTATTCACAAAAAATGGTATCAATATTTGCAAAGGAAAAACTCTCAGTGACTATAGGTGGTGCTGATAAAGTCATTTCTTATAAGGATCTTAAGCTATTTGACCTTATTGAAGATTTATCTAATAAACTCAATATTACTGGTCCTATTGATGTAGATGTGTTCAAGGTTAATGGAGAATATTATATTGGGGAAATCAATCCTAGGTTTGGTGCGAACTATATATGTGCTTACGGGTGCGGTGTAAACTTCGTTGAATTATTAATAAACAATATAAATGGTAAAACGAATGTGAAGAATATTGGCAACTACAGTGATGGTATTTTAATGATGAAATATGAAAGGATTATGTTTAAAGCACCAAACGAAATAATAGGTGTTTAGAATGGAGCAAATGTTTTTCGTGTAAACTTATCCATGCTTATGTCCTTTATTTTGGATTTGGATGATTACTACCACCCAACCATTATAAAGGCTTTTTTTATGTCTAGTTAATATTGTAGAAAATTCGTTTCCAGAAACGCGTTGAATAATTATTTTAATGCGACGATAGTGGAATAAAGTATAAACTTACTTCGTATATTAGGATGAAAATCGAGTAAACCTTCCTGTTTTGGTTTTATTAATAATTAATCGCTATAAAGCAGAATTGAATTTATAGATTGAGAGAAAAAAAAGTTAGTTCTACAATCAGGGGGAGAAAATCAGGTGGAAAATATCTTGGTCAGTATTCACTGTCTCACGTATAATCACGAACAATATATAGCGGATGCAATTGAAAGTTTTTTAATGCAAAAAACAAATTTCAACTTTGAAATATTAATACATGATGATGCCTCGACAGATAGAACTGCAGACATTATTAGAGAGTATGAGAAGAAATACCCTAATTTGATAAAGCCTATCTATCAAACTGAAAATCAGTATTCCAAAGGTGTTTCTGTAAGTGCAATTAATATTAGCAGAGCATGCGGGAAATATATTGCTATTTGTGAGGGGGATGATTATTGGATAGATCCTTATAAATTGCAAAAACAATTCGATTATATGGAGAAGAATCCTGAATGTAGCCTATGTGTTCATGGTGGAAATGTAGTAAATGCTTCGGATAAGAAATGTGTATTATTTAACCGTCTAAATAAAGGAAATAAGGAATTCTCAGTTGAAGAAGTAATTGAAGGAGGAGGAGGTCTTTTTTTAACAAATTCCATGTTTTACCGACTGAAGTTTGGGAAGGAGGGACCAGACTTTCTTGTAAATGCCCCTGTTGGCGATTACCCTTTAGCTATTTATTTATCATTGCTAGGTACGGTGTACTATATGGATGAGTTGATGTCTTCGTATCGAGTAGGTGATAGTACTTCTTGGACAGGCAGAACTTTTTCTGATATAGAAGCAAAGAAGCAGCATTATCGTGAAATAGAAGATATGTTGGATGAAATAAATCTATATACGAACAATAAATTTAAGGATGCTATTGATAGGAGAAAGAATAGTACTCAGTTTTTACTTTTACTTGAACAGGGGAGATATAAAGAAGCAAAAACAGGAGAATATAGAGAACTATATTTAAATTTAGGATTAAAGAAAAAAATAATATTATTTATAAATCAATATAGTCCAAGTATCTCAAAGCTTCTTAGGTTTGTTAAAAGGAGGATTATAAATTGGACGATGATATAACAAAATCTAAAGTCCTTTCTTCTCTATTATGGAAGCTGTTAGAACGTGGAGGGACACAGGGAATTCAATTTATTGTGTTGATTGTACTAGCCCGTCTACTTCTTCCAGAGGACTTTGGGTTACTCGTTCTAGTTACCATTTTCATAACAATAGCTGGTGTGATAGTGCAGAGTGGATTTAACACAGCATTGATACAAAAGAAAAAAGTGGATGAAGCGGATTATTCATCTGTATTTTATTTAAACTTATTTGTTGCCATTAACCTGTATGTCATACTCTTTTTTATAGCCCCTTTCATAGCCTCATTTTTTGCAGAACCCCAACTACTATCTGTCTTAAGAATTCTTTCCTTAACATTGTTCTTCGGTGCGTTTAATTCAATTCAACATGTAGTTATTGCACGCAATATGCAGTTTAAAAAACTGTTCTTTAGTAGTTTGGGAGCCGTTATTATATCTGGTGTTGTTGGTATAACAATGGCCTATGCAGGATATGGTGTTTGGGCTTTAATTGGTCATCAAATGACAAACCAGCTTATAGTAACGGTCATTTTATGGTTTACAGTAAATTGGCGACCGAAGCTTATCTTTTCAATGGAGAGGCTCGGAAGTTTATTTGTGTTTGGATGGAAATTATTAGCTTCATCATTGATTGATACCCTTAATTCGAACATTCGAAATCTACTAATTGGTAAAATGTTTAGTCCTGCATTATTAGGTTTTTATAATCGCGGTGAGCAATTTCCTAGCGTAATTATTAACAACATTAATGGCTCAATACAATCCGTAATGTTTCCTACTTTATCCTTCCATCAAGATAATACAGAAAGAGTTAAGGTTATGGTACGTCGTTCAATCATTATGAGCTCATTTGTAATTTTTCCGATGATGTTCGGACTTGTAGCTATTGCTGAGCCTTTAGTTAAAATTTTGTTAACAGAAAAATGGCTACCTTCCGTGCCATTCTTACAAATTTTTTGTATTAGTTATGCATTATGGCCTATACATACTGCAAATTTACAAGCAATTAACGCTTTGGGACGTAGTGATATTTTTTTAAAACTAGAAATTGTAAAAACTATATTAGGATTGATTATTCTAGCTGTCAGTATCCCATTCGGTGTTCATATGATGGCTTTAGGAGTGCTCGGAGTTGGAATTTTATCGACTTTTATTAACGCATATCCAAATTTACAATTACTAAACTATAGCATTCAAGAACAGTGGAGAGATATAAAACCATCTTTGCTAACATCTTTAGTGATGGGGGCTATTGTTTTTCCAATCCACTTGATTGGGTTGACTGAGATTGTGACGCTCATTATTCAAATAATTGTAGGGGTCGTTTTATATGTAGGGTTAGCAAAAGTATTTAATTTTGATGCCTTTACTTATTTACTATCGATTATAAAAGGTCTGTTTAGAAGGAATACAACTACTAAAATTATTGTAAATGAGGAGGCCACAGAATGAAAAAATTATTAATGCTTGGTGGTGCACATTCTCAAATTCCAGCAATAAAAAAAGCAAGAGAAATGGGTCACTATGTTATTACTTGTGATTATATAAAAGAAAATCCAGGGCATCAATATGCGCATGATTACTATAATGTCAGCACTACAGATAAGGAAGGTGTCTTATCATTAGCAAAATCGTTAAACATTGATGGCATAGTTAGTTATGCGTCTGATCCTGCAGCACCTACTGCGGCTTATGTTGCTGAAAGGCTAGGACTACCGTCACATCCTTATGAATCTGTAGAGATATTGTCAAATAAGGATTTGTTTCGGGAGTTTCAGAAGAATAATAATTTTAACGTTCCAAGAGCAAAGGGCTATCGAGCAGCGGAAGAAGCTAAAGCTGATTTTCATAATTTTAAAATGCCTGTAATGATAAAACCTGTTGATTCTTCAGGCAGTAGAGGAGTCTCAAAAATAGATTCCATTGACATTTTGCAGGAAAAAATAGAGTACGCTTTAAGTTTTTCGAAAGTGAAACGTTTTATTGTGGAAGAGTATATAGAAAAGCATGGTTATCATGTTGGGGGGGATGGTTTTTCTGTAAATGGAAAGCTTGTTTTTCGTAGTTTTACAAATGAGCACTTTCCGACATTAGCATCACCAAATCCATTTGTCCCAGTTGGTTCAAGCTGGCCATGCAAAATGTCTGAGCATATTCAACAAAAAATTCATAAAGAAATTCAAAGAGCGTTGACTTTACTCAATATGAAATCAGGTGCCTATAATTTTGATATTCGAGTGGACGAACAAGAAAATATTTATCTTATCGAGATAGCTGCCAGGAATGGTGGTGATTGGATTCCACAAGTAACAAAATATGCAACTAGTGTAGATATGATCGAATATACAATTAAGGCGGCTTTAGGTGAGGATTGTAATGATTTGACTATGGTTGAACCACAAGGATATTGGTCGGTGTATGTATTGAATAGTGAAACTAGTGGAGTATTTATAAATGTGGAAATGCATGATGAAATAGAAAATGGCATTGTTGAATATGAATTGCTAGTTAAATCAAAAAGTCACATTAAAGCATTTTCAGGATCTAATGAAAAATTGGGCACTATGATACTACAATTTCCTTCAGAAGATGACATGTTAGAAAAAATGGAGCATATCACAAACTTCGTGAAGGTAAATGTTGAGTATTCATTTGTGAAAATAAATAACGTCAAGAAGGTGAATATATGAAGCCTATTCAAGTTACACAAACATCAATGCCTGGTTTTATGGAATTCTCTGAAGAAATTAGAGATCTTTGGGATAGTCGGTGGTTGACCAATATGGGCGTAAAGCATAATGCTTTAGAAGCTGAATTGAAACGGTATTTGAATACAAAAAATATTACGCTATTTTCTAACGGGCACCTAGCATTAGAATACGCGATTGAAGCTTTTCAATTAACTGGCGAAGTCATCACCACACCTTTTACATTTGCATCGACAACGCATGCAATCGTACGAAAAGGTTTAACACCAGTTTTTGCTGACATTAATCTTAATGATTACACCATAGAAACAGATAATATTGAAAGGTTAATAACAGATAAAACATCCGCTATTATAGCCGTTCATGTGTACGGAAATATATGTAATATAAAAGAGATTGAAAGTATAGCAAGTAAATATAATCTAAAGGTCATATTTGATGCTGCTCATGCCTTCGGGGTAACGGTAGGTGGTGAAAGTGTTGCAAACTTTGGTGATGCTTCCATGTTTAGTTTCCATGCAACTAAAGTTTTTCACACTATTGAGGGTGGAGCATTAACCATTAAAGATTCTAACATAAAAGACTTATTAAATATTTATAAAAATTTTGGTATTACTGGACCTGAAACAATTCAGTATATAGGTGGTAATGCTAAGATGAATGAATTTCAGGCAGCAATGGGTTTGTGCAATCTCCGGAATATAGATATGGAAATAGGGAAGCGAAAGAAAGTATTTGAGAGATATGTTGAACATCTCAGTGGTATCAAAGGTATTAAATTATTGCCTCCTCCAAAAGATGTGTCGAGTAATTATGCATACCTCCCTGTTGTATTTGATGGTTTCCAACTTTCGCGGGATGAAGTGTATGAGAAATTAATGAAACATAATATTTTTTCCCGAAAGTATTTTTATCCTTTAACGAATAGCTTTGAATGTTTCAGAGAAAAGTTCAATGCTGAAGATACACCTATCGCAAAATATATTGCAGAGAGAGTTTTAACATTACCATTGTATGGGGAGCTCATGCTAGAAGATGTAGATAAAATTTGTATACTTTTGAAAGAATAGTATACAAGTTATCTGTAAAACAAAAGAATTTGCAAGTCGTAGATTATATAGAAGCAGAGCTATTTAATTTAATGAAAAAATGAAAATTATCATCATTGGAATGGGCTTCGTGCCTCTAATTTCCAAAAGATGATCTTTATGTTGTAGTTTGTAGACAAGAGGAAATTTACATGGAGTTAGAATTCTATGATTATCAAGATACTCATTAGTAGTTTTATTAACTTAAGAAGGGACACTTAGAATGAGGATAGCCTTAATGCAACCTTATTTTTTTCCGTATCTAGGATATTTCCAACTGATACACTCGGTAGATGAATTTGTCATTTTTGATAATGCTCAATATACGAGAAGAAGTTGGATAAATAGGAACCGAATATTGAGTGAGCATGGAAAAAGTATATATTTCAATGTTCCAGTATGTAAAGCTTCTAGAGAAACTAAAATTAAAGACATTGTCATAAATAGTAATATGAATTGGCAAGAAAAGATTCTCAATCAATTAATATTTTATAAAAAAGCGCCATTTTTTATGAATGTTATGGCATTCGTAACGGATTGTTTAACAAATAGTAACAGCAATTTAAGTCAATTCCTTACTTTAATTCTAAGAAAGACTTGCGCATTATTAGGTATAGAAACGAGTATTACTATTCTGTCGCAAAAATTCCCTACTATTAAAGAGGCTAATGCAGCAGATGAATGGGGAATTAAAGTATCAAAGGCATTAAATGCGACTACCTATATTAATGCGATTGGTGGCAAGGATTTTTACGATCAGCAAAAATATATAGACAATGATTTGGAAATTCAATTTATTCAACCAATACTAACACCTTACAAACAATACTCAAATGATTTTATGCCTGGCCTTTCAATAATTGACGTCATGATGTTTAACGATATTAGTAAAATTAAAGAAATGTTAGATATTCATGAATTAGTTAGATGATAAAAACGAAAAATAACGATATTGAGCAATAAAAAAAGAAAGAGGCGAAATTTGGTGAAAGGTATTATTTTAGCTGGTGGTTCAGGGACTCGACTTTATCCATTAACAAAATCGATTTCAAAGCAAATGTTACCGGTTTACGATAAACCGATGATTTATTACCCACTTTCTGTCTTAATGCTTGCGGGTATTAGAGAGATATTAATAATATCTACACCTCGAGATCTTGAAGGATTTAAAGAGCTATTAGGTGATGGACGTCATTTAGGAATGCATTTCGAATATGCTGTTCAAGAATATCCCAATGGTCTTGCAGAAGCTTTTATTATAGGAGAAAAATTTATAGATAATTCCCCTGTAGTATTAGTATTAGGGGATAATATTTTTTACGGCTCAAATTTTAGTAATCGACTAAAAGAAGCCGCTTCTTTAACTAGAGGTAGTATTGTATTTGGCTGTTATGTCAAAGATCCACGTGCATATGGTGTAGTGGAAATAGATGAGCATATGAATGCTATTTCAATAGAAGAAAAACCGGAAAGACCGAAATCCTCATACGCAGTGCCAGGCTTATACTTTTTTGATCGTAAAGTTGTTGAGATTGCCAAAAATGTAAATCCATCAGTGCGCGGAGAAGTAGAAATCACCTCTATTCTTGAAGAATATTTACGAATAGGCGAATTAAAGGTCAAAATTGCAGGACGTGGCTTAGCTTGGCTAGATACAGGAACACATGAGTCTTTACTTGAAGCTTCTAATTTTGTTGAGGCGATTCAAAAGAGACAGGGGCTTTATATCGCATGTATTGAAGAAATAGCTTTTAGAAGCGGATATATTACAAATAAGCAATTGTTAGAGCTTGCTCAACCACTTATGAAAACAGAATATGGTAAGTATTTGCTGGAAGTACCTAATACCTTGGATCATTCGCTTATAACAATACATTGAAAGAGGTAGGAATGATGGTAAAGAAAAAAATAATAGTTACTGGCGGTGCAGGATTTATCGGAGGTAATTTTATCCAATATTTAATTTGTAAGTATCCTTCCTATGAAATTTATAATTTAGATTTATTGACGTATGCAGGTGATCTAGGTAAACATCGAGCATTCGAAACAAATGATAACTATACATTTGTAAAAGGCGATATTGTAAATCGTGAGTTGGTTATGACTTTTTTTAAGAAGGAACAATTCGATTATGTGGTTCATTTTGCAGCAGAAAGTCATGTGGACCGCTCAATTACAGATCCATCGGTATTTGTTCGAACAAATGTATTAGGGACACAAGTATTATTAGAAGCAGCGATGCAAGTAGGTATTTCAAAATTCGTCCATGTATCTACGGATGAAGTTTATGGGGAATTGGATTTTGAACCATCTACTTTTTTTACAGAAGAGACATCATTACTACCAAATAGCCCTTATAGTGCAAGTAAAGCTTCTTCTGATTGTTTAGTCCGTGCTTATTATAAAACATATGGATTACCAATGAATATTACGCGTTGTTCGAATAACTATGGACCATATCAGTTTCCAGAAAAATTAATTCCTTTAACTATTTCTCGTGTATTAAAGGATGAAAAAATCCCTATATATGGTGACGGACAAAACATACGAGATTGGTTACATGTTTTTGATCATTGTACGGCCATTGATTTGGTGTTACATGAAGGTGTCAACGGAGAGATATACAATATTGGTGGGCATAATGAACGTACCAATTTAGAAGTTGTTCAAACCATTATCAAGACATTAGGGAAATCGGAAAAACTTATAAAGTATGTAACAGATCGTTTAGCTCATGATAAACGCTATGCCATTGACCCAACTAAAATAGAGCAATTAGGTTGGAAGCCCATATACACATTTGAAACTGGCATTGTGCAAACTATTCAATGGTATGTTGAAAACCACACATGGTGGGATCAAATAATAAGTGGACAATATCAACAGTATTTTGAAAAGCAATATTTATGATGATGGAAGCTAGAAAAGCTCAGACGAAAATAACAAGGTATATAAATCAATACATTCTTCGTTCTAGAATGGTAGCTATCATTGACTAAGAAGAAAGAAAACAAATACTTTCTTCAGTTATAGAAAATCGATATTAACCATATAATCACTAGTGTTTTGTGTAAAATAATTGGCTTACGCATGAACTATGGCTATTTTCAAAGCACGTATTAATAGTAAAAGAAAAATGAAAATGAAAATGTGAAATAAAGGGAGACAACCATTTGATATTAGTTATCGGTGGAGCGGGATTTATAGGTAGTCATCTTGTAAAAGAGTTAGTAAAGAAAGAAGCAGTTGTTGTATTGGATAATCTTTCAACTGGTCACCGGGAGTCGATTGATGAAAAGGCGATTTTTGTGCAGGGGGATTTAGGAGAAAAAGGCGATTTGGAGGATATTTTTTCGCAATATTCTATCAAAGCAGTAATGCACTTTGCTGCGAGTAGCCTAGTCGGTGAATCTGTAGTAAATCCCCAAAAATATTATGAGAACAACGTTATATCTACGTTAACTTTATTAAGTGTAATGTTAAAGTATAACGTGAAAAATATTATATTTTCATCAACTGCTGCGACTTATGGGGTTACTAACCTAGACATGATTGATGAAACAATTGTGCCAAATCCAATAAACCCTTATGGAAGATCAAAGCTCATGATTGAACAAGTTCTCATGGATTATGCGACAGCCTATGATTTACGTTACGTAATTTTAAGATATTTTAACGCAGCTGGGGCCTATGAAACAGGGGAAATTGGCGAAAGTCATAACCCAGAAACGCATCTTATTCCAATCGTATTGCAACATTTAGCTGGTGATAGGGAGAAGGTGTGTATTTATGGTACAGACTATGAAACACCCGATGGGACATGCATTCGTGATTATATACATGTTACAGATTTAGCAATAGCACATATTTTTGCCTTGAATTTATTACTTGAGAACAAAGCAAAAGAGGCCATATATAACTTAGGGAATGGTCGCGGCTATACAGTAAAAGAAGTAATAGAAACTTGCGAGGCGGTTACGGGTAAAAAGGCAAATGTTGAACTCTCTGAAAGACGTGAAGGAGATCCTGCAAGACTTATTGCTTCATCTAAAAAGATTTTTGATGAACTTGGGTGGAAGGCAGAAAAAAGCTTAGTGGAAATTATTGAAGATGCTTGGAAATGGCATAACAATCAAAGATACTGAACGGATTAAAACTTAATTTGAAATGTGACTGACTAAAATATTCCTCGTTACTATAAAAGTGCTGAATTTTACCTAAAACCAGATGTAAAAGTTAGGACTTTTATATTTTTCACCAATTAGTCATTTGTTTGCTTTCTCTTTTGAATAACAATTGAAAATTCTTCCCCATGTATAAAGAGAAATTCACCTTCATATAAGTAGTAAATAGCAATAAGTATGTACAAACAATGCTTATCGCAATGCAGTCATTCGTCACGTTCTCTATTCAAATGTAGGCATCATTTGAACCAGCCCATGCGATATTCTACGATTGGTGGAAAAGATTTTACGGTGAAAGTGAAGGAAAAGATATTAAGTGTTTATAGCCGACTACCGTTAATTTCTCTACCGATTTACATGCTATTGGACAATTCATTCAAGGAAGCCCAATGATCTTTGAAACATTACTTCATTTGGAGAAATAAAAACGACGTTTTTTTAAACTGTAGTATTAGCTATTAATAATGCATGTAAAGGGAGAAGTAGTAGGTTATCTAATCATGACAAATAGAGTTCAGGACCAATCTATTTAATAAGAAAGAAAAGTACAACATAAATTTCATCAGTTGGAACATGACTAATGGGGATGTGTATAATGAAAGATTTAATTTCAGTAATAATGAGTACTTATAATGAAAAGATGGAATGGTTAAAAGCCAGTATTGAATCTATTTTGAATCAAACATATTCAAAAATTGAATTTATTATTGTATTAGATAATCCAGATAATACTATGATTAAAAGAGTTGTATCTGATTATGCAAATAGAGATGAGCGTATAATCGTGGTTGAAAATGATAAAAACATAGGACTAACAAATAGTTTAAATAAAGCTTTAGAATATTGTAATGGTGAATATATAGCAAGAATGGATGCGGATGATATCTCAGATAATAACAGACTAGATAAGCAATTGGTTTACTTGAAAAAGTATAACTATGACTTAATTGGATCTAAAGTTAGAATAATTGACGAGAGTGGAAATGTTATACAAAAATCTTCTAATCATCCTGTTTCTAATAATATTATTAATAGTATTTTGAAATATGATAATTGTGTTCCTCATCCAACATGGTTTGTCAAAAGAGAAGTGTATACTGATTTAAATGGATATCGGAATTTACACACCTGTGAAGATTATGATTTTTTATTGAGGTGCTCCCAAAAATATCGGATTGGTAATTGTAATGATGTAACGCTTACTTATAGGCTCAATTCTATTAGTATTTCAAGATCGAATGCCTTAAAACAACTTTTATCTGCGAAGTATTTACAAAAAAACTATAAAAATATTGATTTAATTAACCAATCAGAAATCGATAAGTATGTAAAAAAGAGGACTACACTAAATACGGAAGAAAATTTTGATAAAGCACAGCTCTATTTTAAGGAAGCATTAGTTTATAAAGAAAAAGGCGAATTCTTTAAAATGGTATTAAATTTAATTTTCGCCTTAAAAATTTCGAAATATTTCCTTGCAAGGTGTAAAAATATGTTATCTATTAGAACTATTAGACTGGTTAAAAGGTGATAGTAAAAAATACTGACTCCTGCGGTACACGCTAAAATAAAATCAACAGATTTTGCTCAATTCATTTGAACACTTTTTCACCAATAAGCCATTTTCTATAAAGAAATGGCGGCAGATTCTTGACCTGAAAAAGCACTATTAATTTGCTCTTAAAGAGGGGTAGTAAGGGGAGAGAAAAATGATTTACGAAAAAAAAGTTTCAAATAATTATTTTCTAATATTTATTTTAGTATTCAGTGTTTTTTTAGGTAACCTGAATGTAAACATTGGTTTTGCGTTAAAACCACATATGGTATTAATGGTAGTAATTTTTATGCTTACCCTTAGTAAATTTGTTTTTCATAAGCCCCAAAGTCATGAAACTTTTATGATTTTCTTCTATGTTTTCTACTGTCTTACTGGAGTATTCTCTACATACCCTTTGGCAAGTATTCGTTTGACTATTGCTATTTTAATCGGCCTTTTTTCTTACTTTATATATAAATTTCTATTTTCTAATATTACATTAAAAGAATTTGAGCGAATAATTGGGACAGTAGGAATATTATATAACGTAATTTCACTATTGTTTTATCTATTTGGTTTAATTTCTAATAAATTTAATTTTTATGGGAATGGCGTTAGATTTTATGGCTTAATGCTAGATAGAAATATGCCTCGATTAATCGGTATATTATCAGACCCTAATATATTTGTTGTATCCAACTCGTTCTTCTTGTTCTTTTTCCTATCAAATATGAAAGACAAAAAAGGGAAGATTGGATTTGTTTTAACTTTAATAACAACGATACTATCTTTTTCAAGGGGAGGCATATTAGCAACCTTAGTAGGGATTGTTATTACTATCGCTTTTTTTAGTGTAAAAACAAAAATAAAAATTTTTATTGTCGTACCTATAATTACATGGATAAGTTACTTTACCGTATTAAAAGTTATGCATATCGATATCTATCAGATTTTGATAAAAAGAATGGAATCTGTTAGTAAGGATGGCGGTAGTGGCAGAATTGAAATATGGAACAATGGTCTGTCGCTCTTTGTAAACAATCCTGTACAAGGAATTGGTATATATAATTTTAGGGATTATAGTGCAGATTTTTTTGGTGAGGGAATTTATATGCACAATACTTTTTTAGAAATATTAGTTGAGTCGGGTGTAATTGGATCAGTATTATTTTTTATATTTTGGGTGCTATTATTTTTTAGAATAATGTCAATTGTAAGGATGGATAAATCAAAGGCTTTTCTCCTAGGGACTTATGTTTCAATTTCAATTTCTTTAATGTTCCTTTCACTAATTGCGAGTGAATATTTATTTTTATTTCTAGCACTTGTTTGGCGATACAGTATGACAGAAAAAGAATATCTGTACCGTGAACAGATTAAGTTTGAATGAAAATAAGATTATAAAATTAAAATTGGGGGAAACTATGAAGTTAGTCAGTGTCATTATTCCAATTTATAATGTAGAGCAATACTTACAAAAATGTGTACAATCAGTTCAAAATCAAACGTATACAAATCTAGAAATATTTTTAGTCAATGATGGTTCAACAGATAAATGTGGAAAGATGGTAGATGAATTAGCTGTCCAAGATTCACGGATTAAAGTAATTCATAAGCCGAACGGGGGTCTGTCTTCTGCTAGAAATGCTGCATTAGATAAAGCCAGTGGAGCATACATACTATTCGTGGACGCCGATGATTGGATAGAGTTGGATATGATTGAATCTATGGTACATGAAATGGAACAGCACGAAGCAGAGTTAGTAGTATGTGATTATACGAAAGTGTACGAAGATAAAATAGAGAAGGATTTTTTAAAAATTAAGCAAGAGAAGATCGATATTGGGAAATTGGGATTAAAAGGATACTTATATGAATATTTTTTTAACTACAAACATGGGGATGAAGTTTGTAATAAATTGTATAAAAATGTGATTATTAAAGAACATCAAAYACGATTTGAACCTAATAGTGAGATATTCTCAGAAGATAAGCTATTTAATCTATATTACTTAGTGCATATAAAAAAAATAATAAGTACCAATTCATCTTTTTATTATTATTTACAACGAAATGGATCTCTCATGCGACAACCTAAACCTGAAATTATAGAACAGTATCTAAATTTGGCAGAAAAGTACATTGATTATTTGAAAAGGAATAATTCGAATATGACAAGTATATACTCTATCTTAGTATTTCATTTGTTTAATAGTTCACTAAAAAACTACGTCAAATCGGGTGCAAGCATTTCACAAATAACAGCAGCTATTGATAAAACGCAGAATAGAGATGTCATGCAATTCATGGCTAATTTGAAGACCGATAAAGAAGTAATAGCATACTGTCAGAGTAATCGAACAAAAATATTGATACCTTTATTCGTCAAGGTGTATGCAGTTTGTTATACATTAAAATTTAATTTAATACTCGCCTATACATTTAAAAATATAATGAAATAGGATGGTGTATTGCATAAAAATAATTTTCTAGTATCAATTATTATGCCTGTTTATAATGCGGAAAAGTATGTTGGCCAATCCATTGAATCTGTTCTAAATCAAACGCACAAAAATTGGGAATTGATAATTATTAACGACAAGTCAACAGACAATAGTCAGCAAATACTACTAGGATATAAGGATAGTCGAATAAAGATTATTAATTTGACACAAAACGGTGGTGTTGCGAATGCTAGAAATGCTGGAATTGAAAAAGCAAAGGGACAATTTTTAGCTTTTCTTGATAGTGATGATTTGTGGCATCCTGAAAAATTATCCAAACAACTCGACTTCATGTTGGAACTGGATGTGGCATTTTCCTATACACAATATCAAGAAATAACAGAAAATAATAAGCGGACACGAAAAATTGTTAAGGTTTGCAAAGAACCAGTGGATTATAAAAAATTATTGCGTGCTAATTACTTTGGATGTTTAACAGTTGTATTAGATATACGTAAAATTGCTAAACCACTTTTTAAGAAGACTAAGCATGAAGATTATGCTCTTTGGCTAGATATTTTAAAAGATTATGATATTAAGGCTTACGGAATGAATGAAGTACTAGCCTATTATCGAATTACACCAGGTTCCATAAGCAGAAATAAATTCAAAGGTTTAACGTGGAACTGGAAAATTTATAAAAATCATCTTGGTATGACGACAGTTCAATCTGTCTACCGGATGTGTATTTTCTTGCTTAATATTTCGATAAAATACGTTTCAACTAGATTGATAGGTTAAGAATGGTGAAAAGGCTATTGAACAGTTATAAAAGGTTTACGCACTGATTTAAAAAATGAGACAAATAAAGACACCTTTCGTTGAAAAACAGGTATTGTACCTTATCAAATCAACGTGGAGGTGTTTTTCTTTTGGGACAAGAGTGAAATATCCAGTAAAATTTTAGCGGGGATTCCTATAAAACAAGTACTAGTGGAGTTAAATATTCGTACTCAACTAAAAACATGGATGAAATGGTACAGAAATGGCGAATTATATTGTCTTGAACTGCCTGTAGAAAAACGATATACCTTTGGCAAAGTACCTGAATATGAAAGTGAAATGCTAAGTGGCAAGCAGAGAATTGTTATTTAAAGCAACAATTGAAGATTTAAAAAAGTACGCAGAGTTGGAGAGGAAGTGGTCCCAAAAGTTGTAGTTGAGCTAGTATCATGCCGATTGGAGAAATCCGCCTTCATTTAGGCGGAGCTCGTTCGTCGTATGATCGCTAGAAGGCCAATAGAAAAACTCTTAGCCAAATGGCATCCTCGTCTGTAGAGGACGAACCAGTATTAGTGAGAACGAAAAGTGAAAAGTGCTATCTTTTGTAATATTTACTGCATAAGGTAGCACTTTTATAATTACTAACTATCTTATTGGAAAAGATAATTACATATTTGAATAAAAAGTAATCATTATTAATATATTGAGAAGTAAATTAGATTGCGAATTAATAAATAAACAACATGCCGTAGGGGTGGACTGTCTTATATGAAGGGAGATTAAATGGAAAGAATACGTAAAGCCATTATACCTGCAGCAGGATTGGGCACGCGTTTTTTGCCAGCTACCAAGGCAATGCCGAAGGAAATGTTGCCGATTGTCGATAAACCGACAATTCAATATATCGTTGAAGAGGCAGTAGCTTCAGGTATTGAGGATATCATTATTGTTACAGGTAAAAATAAAAGGGCAATTGAGGATCATTTTGATAATGCGTTTGAGCTTGAAGCAAATTTATTAGAAAAAGAAAAGTTCGATATGCTTGAGAAAGTAAAGGCCTCCTCTAAAGTAGATATACACTATATTCGTCAGAAGGAACCTCTTGGCCTTGGTCATGCGATATGGTGTGCACGTAAGTTTATTGGGAATGAGCCTTTTGCGGTCCTTTTAGGGGATGATATTGTGAAAAATGAGATTCCATGTCTGAAACAATTAATCGAGCAATATGATCGAACGTATTCGAGTGTTATAGGTGTGCATAAGGTTCCAGATGAAGATGTTCATCGTTATGGAATCATTGACCCGATTTCAACAGAAAATCGTTTGATGGAAGTAAGGAAGTTTGTCGAGAAGCCTGCTTTCGGAGATGCCCCCTCAAATTTTGCGATCATAGGAAGGTATATTTTAACACCAGAAATCTTCACTTTTTTAGATGAGCAAAAAATAGGTAAGGGCGGTGAAATTCAATTAACAGATGCGATTGATGCATTAAACGGTTCTCAGCGTGTATTTGCATTTGAAATAGAAGGAAGCCGCTATGACGTTGGAGAACATATTGGCTTTATTAATACAATTATTGATTTTGCGTTGGATCGTGATGAGTTACAAGAAGCGATTACCAGTTTACTGTTGAATAAAGTGAAACAACTAAGGGGGAGTCACTTAGAAAGGAATTCATTAAAATAATTTACGCCAGTAGGAATTCCAAATTATAAGAATGGAAGAGGTTATGATTTGATGATTCGTACAATCCAAATGAGCATTTTCAATTTTGAAATGACTGAGCAGGATTGGTCAATATATGAGGCTGAGGTAGGGTGGATTCACCATCATTTAGCAGAGAATAGCGAGATGTTAACAGGTTGGTTACAAGTACCTCTTGAAGATCAGCGTGCTTTATTGCAACGTATTGAGGATACTAAGCGAGAAATTCATAAGTATGCAGATGTACTTGTTGTTATTGGCGTGGGGGGATCATTTTTAGGAGCACGTGCCATCCAAGATGCGTTGTCGCCTTATTTTACTCTTCCTACTGATGGTATTGAAGTGGTGTATGTTGGACAAAACATGAGTGGTTCCTATATTGATAGTTTGCTTCAATATTTAGCAAGTAAAAGTGTATATGTGAACGTCATTTCAAAGTCTGGGGAAACGATGGAACCAGCACTCGCATTTCGTGTGTTGCGACAGTTTATGGAAAAACGTTACGGGGAAGAGGCCGTTGACAGAATTATTGTAACGACAGATGCGGAAAACGGCCGTTTAAAACAGATAGCAGATCGCACAGGTTATAGACAATTTACCATTCCAGCCGATATTGGTGGTCGCTATTCGGTGTTAACTTCAGTGGGGCTATTACCAGCAGCTGTTGCAGGTGTTGATATTCGGATGCTTATGGCAGGTGCTAGGGATGCTGCGTTATCATTGCAAGATGCAGCGCTGGAGCGTAATGAGGCTTATCAATATGCAGTGTTACGACGTGTGATGTTTGAACGAGGATATAAAGTGGAGTTACTCGCTTCATTTGAACCTGCATTATGTAAGTTCCATGAATGGTGGATGCAGTTGTTTGGCGAAAGTGAAGGGAAACAGCGAAAAGGTCTATTTCCTGCGACAGTTAATTATTCGACTGATTTACATGCTATAGGTCAGTTTATTCAAGAAGGAAGTCCAATCCTATTTGAAACGTTACTGCATTTTAACGAAATAGATAATGATTGTAAAGTGCCGTATGATGTACGAGATGAGGATGGTTTGAATTACCTATCGAAACGAACATTCAATGAAATTAATGGGGTTTCCATGAATGGGACAGCACTTGCTCATGCAGAGGGTGGTGTACCTGTCATTCAGTTGGTGCTCCCAAAACTAGATGCCTATCACATAGGTTATTTAATCTATTTTTTTATGAAGGCATGTGCAATGAGTGCAAGTCTACTAGGAGTAAATCCGTTTGATCAACCAGGTGTTGAAGCGTATAAACGAAAGATGTTAGAACTATTACAAACGTATAATAATTCCATCAAGATAGATTCATTAGGTATGGAACTACCAAAAAGTAGCGTTTATATTCGAAATGAATATTGATTGAGAAATGCGAATGAATAATCTATTGAAAAATGATTAAATGTGCTTTATTGACAATTTTTATATAAAAAGTAGAGGTTCTACACCGAAATCTATTCTTAACATAAAAAAGTATATGGAGCGAAGGATGGCGAGTGCGGCTGCGCCTTTCAATGCAGAGCAAAGCTTCCAGCTGGAACAGCAATGTTTTTCTCCGACTAAGTGGAGCGTCAGTCGTACAAGCTGACCCAAGGGATGGAGTGACGATGAGGTTGAAGCAGTGGCCAAGAAAAACGTACACTCGTAGCGAAATGTACGGTAAAGCATATGTATTGGTGAAAGTTCAAAGTAAATGGAACTATTAAAGTGGTACGGAACAAAACGAAAGATAAATATAATCATTTAGTTGATTCATCGACAATGGTTTGACGAGGGGGAGGGCATTTAGGTGGAAGAAGTAATTGACTTGAAAAAATTATATAAAATATTGCGTAAACGTATATACCTTATTCTAAGTCTTACTATTGTTGCGATTGGCATTACAGCTTCTCTAAGTTACTTTGTAATTACTCCTATCTATCAAGCACAAACACAAATTTTAGTGAATCAAAAAGTTAATGATCAAGAAGGGTATGCACAGGCACAACAGCTAGAGACGGATTTACAATTAATCAATACGTATAATGTCATCATTAAGAGTCCTGCCATTTTAAACAAAGTTATTGATAAGCTTGATCTAAACATTACGACAGAAATGTTGGCAGAGCAATTAATCGTATCTAGCGAAAGTAACTCTAAAGTGGTTAATATTAAAGTTTTAGATGCAGATTCAGAAAAAGCAGTTACCATCTCGAATACAGTTGCCACTGTATTTAAAGAAGAAATACCGAAACTAATGAGTGTTGATAATATAAATATTTTATCAGTGGCAAAAATAAGTAAAGATTCTAGCCCCGTGAAACCAAATAAATTACTAAATATCGTCATGGGTGCCGTAATTGGGTTTGTAATTAGTATAGGGTTTGCTCTATTGTTGGAGTTTTTAGATACAACAATAAAGACGGAGTCGGATATTGAAGATTTAGCATTGCCTGTTATGGGGTTGGTTGGTGCTTTTCCCACCGAAAAAAATAATAAATCCCGTAAAGCTAGGAGGACATAGAAATGCTTCGTTCCAAAAAGAAAAAGAACAAGAAACTGTTAACAAAACCGCGTCAACTTATTACAGTTTCAGATGCAAAATCAATGATTTCTGAGCAATTTAAGACCGTTCGTACGAATATTATGTTTGCTATGCCAAAGCAAGGTCTTAAAACGATATTAGTTACGTCTTCTATACCAGGTGAAGGAAAGTCAACAAATGCTGCCAATCTTAGTGTTGTTTTTGCACAAGAAGGAAAACGGGTATTGCTCGTAGATGCTGATATGCGTAAACCGATGTTGCATAATATATTTAATATTAGCAATTTATTTGGGTTATCATCAATATTAGAAAGAAAATGTCAGTATGATGAAGTATTACAGGAAACATCTGTGGAAGGGTTGTTTATCATTACAGGTGGACCAATCCCAACGAATCCAGCGGAATTACTGTTATCCTCTACTATGGATAGATTTTTAGAAGAGGTGAATCATAAATTTGATCTTATCATTTTCGATACTCCCCCGCTATTACCTGTAGCTGATGCTCAAATTTTATCTAATAAATGCGATGGTTCGCTATTAATCGTCAGTGCGGGTGTTGTAGAAAAAGCGGAAGTAAGAAAATCGAAAACACTCTTAACTGCTTCGAAAGCCAACATTATTGGTGTAGTGTTAAATAAATATAGAATGCCGAAAAGTCAATATTATTACCAATATACAGATAATTGAAGTTTAATAACTTTCTTAGTCGCAAATCCATCCTGGATTTGCGTTTTATTTTGCGATTTACTAGGAGTAGATGGTAAACTAAAAGGTGCTAATTAAAGAAAGTGTGGTCTTGAAAAATGAAAGTTTTATTTATTGGGGATATTGTAGGTTCAATCGGCCGAGATGCAGTAGAAAAATATTTACCCCGCTTAAAGAGAAAATATAACACAGACGTTGTTATTGCTAATGGTGAAAACGCAGCAGCAGGGCGTGGAATTACACGAAATATTTATAATGATCTATTGCAAATGGGGGTAGATGTTATCACAATGGGTAATCATACTTGGGATAATAAAGATATTTTTGATTTTATTGATGATGCAGATTATTTAATACGCCCGGCGAACTTTTCAAATGATGCACCAGGTAAAGGAATGGTGCAAATTTCAAAAAACGGTGTAACACTATCTGTTATTAATTTACATGGACGAGTATTTTTACCTCCTCATGAGGATCCATTTGCGATGGCAGAGGAATTAATCGAAGAAGCACGTAAAACATCACCGCTTGTATTCGTAGATTTTCATGCAGAAGCGACAAGTGAAAAAATTGCACTTGGATGGCACTTAGATGGAAAGGCTTCTGCAGTCGTTGGTACACATACACATGTACAAACAGCCGATGCACGTATTTATCCAAATGGAACAGCCTATATTACGGACGTTGGTATGACAGGTCCATACGATGAAATTTTAGGGATGACGAAGGAAAGTGTCATTTATAAATTCCAAACAAACATGCCATCTCGTTTTGAAGTGCCTAAAAAAGGACGCGATGTGTTAAGTGGTTTCTTTGTTGAGATTGATGATAAAACAGGAAAAGCTCTACATTGCGAGCGAATTTATATTAACGAAGATTATCCGTTCCAAGCATAAGAAGAGAAACTATTGTGTATTAATAAATGCACAATAGTTTTTTTGTGTTGAAAAACTGTTATGTCAATGAAATTAAAGCATCTATTAAATATGATAAGGCTCTTCGGCAAAACGAGGGTTGATTTCCGTTCCGACTGGGCGCTTTCCTGGGGGCGTCCGATGAGCCGCTTCACTCGCGCTGCTCGCTCCAGGGTCTCGGGCCAACACGATGTTGGTCACGAAGGCGTTATCACAGGATGTGATGGTTTTAGCCTTCGTTCCTCTATTGCTAATCCCCAAGGAGTCGCCCAGTCTCCACTACAATCAACCACTTCACTTAGCATGTATTTTCTTGCATGTTTATCTAATTTATAGTGATAAAACAACGCCTCAACAAGATGCGTTTTTTGTGCGAAAGCGAAGCGATAGCAACAATATATATCAAACGCCTTAACTATATTTCTTTATTCTGATGTGTAACCATTGCGTTCACTTTTGAAATACTTTTTTTTAAAAGTTCTAAACTATTGTTGATTGGAGTGGAAGGCTACTCGACTCCCGTGGGAAAGCGAGACAGGCGAGACCCTGCACGGAGCGTAGCGGAGGAAGTGGCTCGACGCTCGCCCACAGGAAGCTCTGCTCTGCGCGAAAGCGAAGCGTCAGCGACAAAGCGAGTAGCCTGGAACGGAAATCACCCTCACGTTTTGATGAGCCCCACTATTTTTAATATGATATCTTTATTTCATCGATCCAGTAAATTTTCCACATGAAATTTTCAGTCTTTTTCGATTGTTTTGATATATAAGAAATGAATATAGTCTATTTCCTTCTTGCCGAGCATAAAATGACCTATCGACAATAACTTGAGGTCCAAAAAAAGGGGGACATGAGTTGTTGAGCGTAAACACTATTCGCGAAACGGGGAGGAATAATTGTGGATTCATTAAAAGTATCGTCACGCTCTAATCCAAATTCAGTTGCAGGTGCATTAGTCGCGGTAATCAGAGAAAAAGGGCAAGCAGAAATGCAGGCAGTTGGGGCAGGTGCACTTAACCAAGCCGTGAAAGCAGTGGCCATTGCACGCGGATTTGTAGCGCCAAGTGGCACAGATTTAATTTGCGCACCGGCGTTTGCCGATATTTTAATCGCTGGTGAGGAACGTACAGCCTTAAAGCTTCTTGTGGAAAAACGTATTCGATAAAATGTAATGAAGTAAAATGCCTTGCACATAATAAGCTGCAAGGCATTTTTTTCGTTTATATAGACAATAAGGATTTGAGGAAGAGAATCCCTCATGCTCTACATACTAACATGTTAAATGTCACTTGAAATCAGCAAGTAAATTTTTTAAACTTAATTGATTTGAAAATTATAACTTTATGTACGCCATTTTCAGTCAAAGGTCTGATTTTCGTTTAAATCGAGGAATAACAATAGTGTAGACTGTTTCTTCGTGTTAAACTTATGAAGGAAAAATAATAGTATATACATTGGATCTAAGGAGTTGTTGACATGTTACATCAGCTTTCATGGAAAGTCGGTGGGCAACAGGGTGAAGGGATTGAAAGTACAGGCGAAATTTTCTCAATGGCAATGAATCGTTTAGGTTACTTCCTATACGGTTATCGTCATTTCTCTTCTCGAATTAAAGGTGGCCATACGAATAATAAAATTACAGTTCGTCCAACAGAAGTACGTTCAATTGCGGATGATTTAGATATTTTAGTAGCGTTCGACCAAGAAACAATCGACGTCAATTATAAAGAACTAACAGAAACAGGCATTATTTTAGCGGATTCAAAATTTTCTCCAGTGAAGCCAGAAGATTCAAAAGCGCCATTATTTGCGGTACCTTTTACAGAGGTAGCGGCAGAGCTTGGCACTTCGTTGATGAAAAATATGGTGGCAATCGGAGCAACAGCTTCATTGCTAAATTTAGAGGACGAAGTGTTCCAAAATGTTGTAGATGATATTTTTGGCAGAAAAGGTGAAGAAGTTGTTCAGAAAAATATGGAGGCCATTGCACGCGGTCATGAATTAATGAATGAGCTTTTAGGCGATCGTGTAGGTGAATGGGCTATAGCACCAGCAGATGGTAAACGACGTATGTTCATGATTGGGAACGATGCAGTAGCACTTGGTGCACTTGCAGCTGGGACACGCTTTATGGCAGCCTACCCAATTACACCAGCTTCTGAGATTATGGAATACCTTATTAAAAAATTACCGAAATTCGGTGGTACGGTTATTCAAACAGAAGACGAAATTGCTGCAGCAACAATGGCAATTGGGGCAAACTTTGGTGGTGTTCGTTCCTTTACAGCTTCTGCTGGTCCTGGTCTTTCATTAATGATGGAAGCACTTGGCCTTTCAGGTATGACAGAGCAGCCACTAGTTGTTGTTGATACACAACGTGGTGGTCCATCAACAGGGTTACCAACAAAACAAGAGCAATCAGATTTAATGGCGATGTTATATGGTACGCATGGTGAAATTCCAAAAGTAGTGATTGCACCTTCTACAATGGAAGAAGCATTCTTTGACACAATCCAAGCATTTAACATTGCAGAGGAATTACAATTACCGGTTATTTTAATGACTGACTTGCAATTGTCTCTAGGTAAACAATCTGTAGAGCCATTCGATTACAATAAAATTGAAATTCGTCGCGGTAAAATTGTTACAGGCGACATTGAAGAAGCGGCTGATAAAGCATACTTCAAACGTTATGAAGATACGGAAGATGGTATTTCACCACGTGTGTTACCTGGTACGTTGAATGGTATTCACCATGTAACAGGGGTTGAACACGATGAAACAGGTAAACCATCTGAAGCAACTGGTAACCGTCAAGTACAAATGGATAAACGTTTCCGTAAGCTAGCGGCATTGAAATTTGATAATCCAGTATTTTCAAATGCGCCACACGAAGAAGCCGATATTTTATTAGTGGGCTTTAACTCAACACGTGGGGCAATTGAAGAAGTACAAGAACGATTGAATGCTCAAGGTATGAAGGTGAACCATGCACATATTCGTTTAATTCACCCATTCCCATCTGCTGAGGTGGCACCGCTTGTAGCAAAAGCGAAAAAAGTAATCGTTGTAGAAAATAACTACACAGGTCAATTAGCAAATATTATGAAGATGAATGTTGGTGGTCACGATAAAATCGAGACTATTACAAAATATAATGGTACACCATTCTTGCCAGGTGAATTAGAAAATCGTGTGAAGGAGTTGACTCGCTAATGGCAACATTTAAGGATTTTCGTAATACAGTGAAACCAAACTGGTGCCCAGGCTGTGGTGACTTCTCTGTTCAAGCAGCGATTCAGCGCGCCGCGGCTAACGTTGGAATCGAACCAAACGAACTAGCTGTTATCTCTGGGATTGGCTGTTCTGGTCGTATTTCAGGATACATTAATTCTTACGGTTTCCACGGTATTCATGGTCGTGCATTACCAATTGCACAAGGCTTAAAAATGGCTAACCGTGAATTAAACGTTATAGCTTCTGGTGGTGACGGCGATGGATTTGCGATTGGTATGGGTCATACAATTCACGCTATCCGTCGTAATATTGACATCACATACGTTGTTATGGATAACCAAATTTATGGTTTAACAAAGGGGCAAACATCTCCACGTTCTGCTGCAGGATTTATTACAAAATCTACGCCAGGCGGTGCGATTGAGCCTTCATTAAAACCGTTAGAAGTAGCTTTAACAAGCGGAGCTACATTTGTCGCACAAGGTTTCTCAACGGATATTAAAGAGTTAACAGCTTTAATTGAAGCAGGTATTAATCATAAAGGATTCTCATTCATCAACGTATTCTCACCTTGTGTTACTTATAACAAAGTGAACACGTACGATTGGTTTAAAGAAAACTTAACGAAGCTTGCTGATATTGAGGGCTATGACAATTCTGACCGTGGTATGGCAATGCGTACAGTAATGGAGCATGAGGGTTTAGTAACAGGTATTATTTATCAAGATACTGAAACGGCTTCATATCAAGAAAAAGTACCAGGCTATTCAGAGCTACCATTAACAGATATTGATATTAAAATGAGCGAAAATGATTTTAATGATTTAGTGAAAGAATTTATGTAAAAATGATAAAATCAAAGCATTTGGAACGATGACATTCCAAATGCTTTTTTTTGTGTATTCGCGGGGAACGACGTAGCAGGTATTTCGCTGTTGAACCATGAGTATGCATAGCATGTAACGCTGATAGTGATCATGAAAATGACTTTGTAACGATACAAAATAATGAAATATCAAAGTAATTTACTCGTTTCTATAGCTTCCTGAATTAAATGAATCCCTTCGCCAATTTTATTTTCTGGGATACTAGTTGTGTTCAGCTTAAGAAATTTATGATTATGTTTATATCCAGCTATATAATTTTTTTTGTAATCATCTACTAAAACTTGTCGTTTGGCTAATTCTTCGTGAAGTTTATTCATATTTATTTGTTTCGGTAGCTTGATTACCGTATGCATTTGATGATTATCATTAAATTGATAATCAGAAAAGTAAGTTCTTAGTACTTCGCGCAGAGTGTTTGCTTTCTGTTGATGTCTGAACACGATTTTATTCTTATGGTGTGCATATAACCCACTTTCCATAAACGTCTGCATAATAACTTGACTTAAAGAATTCGTTTGGATATCAATAACCTCTTTAAAGCTTCGAAAGGTCTCAATCATGTCCTCGGGCAGAACAGTGATACCTAACCTCTGACCAGGAAACATAATTTTAGAAAAGCTCTTTAAATAAATTACGCACTGATTCGTATCCATTTCATAAAGTGTTTTGTAGCTATTGCTTCCTTCAAAATCACCCAAATAATCATCTTCTATTATATAAAAATGGTACTTTTTCGCATAATCTAAAAGCATACATTTTTCCTGTTCATTCATGGTAGTACCAAGTGGATTATGAAGCCGTGGCATTAAATAGACATAGTTGGGACGCTTGATTTTAATCATTTCTTCTAATTCTTTTAAATCTATCTTGTCAAAATCTCGGTAGCAGGTGAAATAATCCAAATGAAGACGTTCAATCAGATTTATGATCTGATGATAGGTTGGCTGCTCTATCAGAATGGATTCTTTCTTGGTCATCATCATTAAAGCCAGAATATGCAAAGCTTGCTGTGTACCACTTGTTATCATGATTTGTTCTTTTTTAGAGAAAATCTGATCTTCTGCTAATAATTTTTGAAATAAGCCTTTCAGTTCCTCATTACCGGTTGTTGCTCCATAGGTGAATAATTCTGATTTCCCATTTTGAATAGCTGTTTCCAAACATTGCGAATAACTGTCCAATGGAAAGTCCGTCCAGGAAGTAGAGGCAGTGGAAAAGTCGTATATTCCATTAAAAGAAGCAACTTTTCCTTTTTTTGAAATAATAAAATAGCCTACATTTGGCTTAGCGTATATTCTATTCATTTCAACCAAATGTTGCAGTGCCTGTGTT
Organism: Lysinibacillus sp. 10T31; assembly: GCF_056394365.1. Taxonomy (NCBI): domain Bacteria; kingdom Bacillati; phylum Bacillota; class Bacilli; order Caryophanales; family Bacillaceae; genus Lysinibacillus; species Lysinibacillus sp. 10T31. The sequence continues at coordinate 24,724 of NZ_JBFTHS010000002.1, read as the reverse complement.
ATCGTGACTTGACTCACTCCAAAAGTATCCATCATTTTCCTTACAGATGGGAGACGCTCATTATATTTTCCCTGCTCAATATCTTGCAGTATGCTATTTGCAATCAGTTGATGTTTCCGCATGCTATCCCTCCCATAACAATAGATTACCATGAATTTATTCTAGCTATGCTTCATTATGCCTTGTCTGTATCGATACAGAGATAAAAAGAAATTCAATGTATACAGCATTCTTCCTTTATTCTAAAAAAGAAGGGGGGAGGAAATCATGAGAAAAAATAGTGCATTAGTGGCAGCCGCTGTATTTTCCATTATTATTGGATTTTCCTTTATGTTTATCAAAATTGCCTTAACATATGAAGGACAATTACTAATATTAGCGCAACGATTTACATTTGCCTTTTTAGGATTGCTTCTATTACTAGCCATAAGACCGATTAACTTAAGGTTAAATCGGAAGGAAGTTATGTTGGTGTTGGTTATTTCGCTGATTTATCCGATTCTGTTTTTTAGCAGCCAGATACTTGGACTTAATCAGACAACTGTTACAGAAGCAGGAATCATCCAAGCTATTGCTCCTGCCATAACGGTTCTATTGGCACGATTATTTTTGAAAGAACAGATTCAAAGAATACAAGGAATAGGAATCTCTTTGAGCATTGCAGGAGTCGTTTTTTTACAGCTGATGAATAACTCGGGAGGATATGAATTTCATCTAATCGGTAACCTGTTGATTATATTATCTATTTTGGCAATGGCCATTTGGCAAGTGATGTCTAGAAGCGCAACAAAAACAGTGGCTCCAATCCAAATTACGATATATATCATTTTCAGTGGCTTTCTATTCTTTAATGCCATGTACTTTATAAACGGTGGATCTGTCAATGAATATGTGGATTCCGTAAAGGAGATTCCTTATTTGTTATCGATTTTATTTTTAGGAGTTCTATCTACACTCGGTACGTCATTATTGTCTATTTACGCCGTATCCAAATTACCGGTTATTCAAGTGAGTGTTTTTAACAATGTTACTACTTTGATTACAGTACTTTCTGGCGTATTGTTTTTAAGCGAGTCGTTCCATTATTACCATGTTATCGGTGCGGTGGTAATTATTTTAGGAGTTATTTTGGTGAATGCTAAGAAGAAACCGGATTGCTCTAATGCAACATAAAAATGCCATTCAAAAATTTGATGAAAATAAGAAAAACCTCAATGTTTTGAAAGGAATTATTTATGAGGATCTTCAGTGCGGTGTATCATCGTATGGTTTTGAAAAATCTATTATGCGACTACGTAAATCGCAGTAACTGTTATGCAAAAAAGGTGGAGGGAAGTAGCTCAATTCAGCCTACGGAAAGCATTTGCCCATAGTGGAAATTAACAGCTTTACTTCCTACAAAGACTGCAGATAAACTCTCAAAATTTCTCGAGTTTATCTAGAGTCTGATGCATTCGTATCGATACAAATGCATTATTTTTTAGCACACAAAGTCAAAACTTTTATCATAATGAGGATTAACAGACTGATTAAGAGTGATAGATGCTTAATTGAAAAGGGCTTGAGCAGTACCAAGGATTGTATTTTGATAATAGTTTATTTACGGGAGGTATATAAATGGTTCATATTAATGGTATAAAATCAGAAGTAAAACGTGCCGGATTACAAAGGTTTCAACGTGCGGTTGATAAAGGACATGGTGACAAAGATATGGCAGCTTCCGGGTTAGCAGGGAAAAAAGGTGAATAAATCGATTAGACGAGACAATCAAGAAGCATTACACACCGAAAAACTCCCAATATGGAATCTCATCGCACTATCAGTTGCTAGTTTTCTTGCCATTATGACAGAAACGATACCTGCCGGCTTACTTCCACAAATCAGTCAAGGGCTTGATATTTCAGAGGCATTGGCAGGTCAGTTTGTCACACTTTTTGCAATTGGATCGGTTGTAGCAGCTATTCCACTTGTTGCATTAACACAAAGATGGTACCGGAAAAAAGTGTTGTTAATGGCACTATGTATTTTGTTTTTTGCCAATACATTAACAGCACTTTCACCGTATTATGTGCTTACCTTGGTATTACGTTTTATTGCAGGAATGGCTACTGGACTGCTCTGGGGACTGGTAGCAGGATATGCGCGTCGTATGGTAGCACCGCCTTTACAAGGTCGTGCACTAGCCATCGCAGGAACAGGACAGCCGATTGCATTGTCACTGGGTGTACCAATTGGAACTTGGTTGGGGATGTATCTGGAATGGCAAGCCATCTTTTTAATTATCAGCGGGGGGACACTCCTGTTAATGATATGGATATATACGAAAGTACCAGATTATCCTGGACAAACTACCGGACAGCGTCAATCTATTTATGAGATCCTCAGATTGCCTGGTGTACGTCCAATACTGTGTGTTGTATTGGTATGGATCTTGGGTCATAATATTCTCTACACCTATATTGCTCCATACATGACTCATGTCGGACTTGCCAATCATGTAGGTTTTGCTTTATTTACTTTTGGTATTACGTCGATAGTAGGCATTTGGATCATTGGTATATATATTGATCATCATTTACGCTTGATGACAATAATTAGTCTGGGAGCTTTTGCAATTAGTTCCTTCTTGTTAGGAATCGCAAATGGGATGACACTGCTCATTTTTCTTTCCATAGCTGCTTGGGGACTAACTTTTGGCGGTGCACCAACGTTATTGCAAACAGCCATGGCAGATGCTACCGGAGAAGGTGCAGATGTTGCACAATCTATTTTTGTAACGATATTCAACCTTTCCGTAGCTGGTGGTGGATTTGTAGGTGGATTAATGTTAAATCAAATGGGAGCAGGTTCTTTTCCTTGGATACTTTTATTATTAAGTTTAATTGGTTTATTGATAGTATACAGAAAAAAAGAACAAGCATTTAAGCCTCGTCGGCAGTAAATAGTAGTATATTAAAATTTTATTAGAGTCATTAAATGATTATCTCAGTGAATACGTCGAAACTTTGATAAAAGAAACACCATTAACATTCCTGCTTGTTCAATGCAAATAAAACAAGCAGGAATGTTTTATTTTTTTGTGAAATTTTCGACATCCTTATAAAATCCTTATAATCATTTTTTACACTATAATCATCGAAAGGAAGATGATTATAGATGGAAGATATTATTTTACAAACAGATAATCTTAGTAAAAGCTTTAAGGGGCAAAAAATTGTAGAGGATTTGTCGTTGACGATACCACGAAATACTGTTTACGGTTTACTCGGACCAAATGGTGCGGGGAAATCGACAACGTTAAAAATGATTACAGGTATGCTGCGTCCGAATGCAGGAAAGATACTTTTTAATGGCCGTGAATGGAATCGAAATGATTTAAAAGACATTGGTATATTAATTGAAACACCACCACTTTATGGAAATCTAACGGCAAGAGAAAATCTTAAGGTTCGAACGATTGCCCTCGGATTGCCAGAATCGCGTATTGACGAGGTATTAAGAATCGTAGACTTGACCAATACAGGAAAAAAACGAGCTGGGCAGTTTTCTTTAGGGATGAAACAGCGCCTAGGAATAGCTATTGCGCTATTAAACAATCCAAAGCTTTTAATTCTTGATGAGCCAACAAATGGTCTTGATCCAATTGGCATTCAAGAGCTTCGAAAACTGATTCGATCATTTCCAGAGCAAGGGATTACAGTCATTTTATCTAGCCACATCCTGTCAGAGGTAGAGCAAGTTGTTGATGAAATTGGTATCATTGCGGGAGGGAAATTAGGCTATCAGGGAGTTGCCCCTCAAGGTCAGGAATTAGAATCATTATTTATGCAAGTAGTGTCTGCCAATAGAAAGGCGGGCATGTAACATGATATCAATTATGAAGGCTGAAAGATTAAAGTGGAAAAAGACTTTTATTATTAAATTAGTTTGGCTAGCGCCTATTGTAGTGATATTACTAACTGCAGTATTAATGGGAGGAAAGTTTTTTCAAAGTGGCGCTTATAATTGGTGGTATACAATGCTCCTGCCGGGTGCACTGACGATATGTTGTGCATTGGTGATCGAAAAAGATGCTAAATTGAAATATCATAGTATTCTCGCAATGCCGATTGATCTGAAGAAGATTTGGTTTGGCAAAATACTTGCATGTAGTGGCTGGTTGTTATTAACTACATTTATTTTCTTTGCTGGTATTACTGCTGGTGGAATACTATTTGGTAATAGCTATTCTTTCATTAATAGTCTTACAGGTAGTTTGTTAATTTTCGTCACGTTTTTATGGCAAATTCCACTTTGTTTATTCCTTGCGGCAAAATTAGGAACTTATATGGCTATTTTTATAAATTTAGTTGCCAATATTGCAGGCATGATTGCATTTGCGAATGGGGATTTTTGGTATAGTGTTCCTTACGCCATTACAGCAAGACTAATATGTCCAACATTAGAGATTTTACCAAATGGTCTGCCAGTACCTGAGGGCAGCCCGTTATTAAGCATGTCGGTTTTAGTTCCAGGTATATTAATAGCTTTAGCGTGGTTTGCTTTAATCAGCTTCCTTACTGCACGTTGGTTTCAGAAAAGGGAGGCGAAATAGTTCATGGAAATGTTAAGATTACTTAGAGCAGAGTTTCTTAAAACAAAAAGAACGCCCTTTTTGCTCACACATCTAATTGTACCGATTATTATTTCAGGGATGTTTTTAGCATACTATACTTATTCACCATGGGGTTTCAATGATAGGGTAACGGCTTATCTTCAAGCAGTAGCATGCGGGTTTCCAATTATTATTGGATTAGTTTGTGCAATGGCAGCGGAGCAAGAAGCAAATGCAGGACATTTTCAGGAGATGCTAACAGCTACTAAAACAAAAATAGTTGCCTATTTAAGCAAGTTGCTACTGTTATTGTTATTTAGTTTTGGAGCAATACTACTGTCCTTCGGTATTTTTAGTGTTGGTTTTATTGAACTTTTGCATGAAGATACTTTTGGTTATCAATTTTATTTCATAGCTGGATGTATTCTATTTGTAAGCTTTGCATTTTTATATATTTTACATTTTTTTGTTAGTCTTCATTTTGGTAAAGGTGCCTCAATCGGATTAGGTATTGTGGGATCACTAATAGTAGCCTTACTACTCACTGGACTAGGTGATGGTATTTGGTCATTTATACCTTATGGTTGGGGTGGTCACTTTGTTTCATTATGGGCAATGAAAGCGTCAGGGGTTGACTTATCGACAGTGGAAATAGGACTACAGGAAGGTATTATTGCTTCAGTTTGCGGAACATTGTTCGCATTAGTCCTTTCTTGTTTATGGTTTTGGAAATGGGAAGGAAGAAAGTCTGATAATTAGGGTATGAAGAAATGATGAGGGTAGAAATATGGCAAAAATATTAGCAGTAGATGATGAAAAAGGTATTTTAGTATTGATAAAAAATGCATTACTAAAAGACGAACATTTAGTAACGGCAGTATCTAATGCGACAGAAGTAAGTAAAATGGATCTTGGTGCCTTCGATTTAATTTTATTGGATGTGATGATGCCCGAAATTGATGGATTTACTTTATGTGGCCAAATACGTCATGCTGTAGATTGTCCTATCCTTTTTTTAACGGCTAAATCGTTGGAGGAGGATCTAATGTATGGACTAGGTCTTGGCGCAGATGATTATATTATCAAGCCGTTTGGCATTGGAGAGCTACGTGCAAGAGTGTATGCACATTTGAGACGCGAAAAAAGAGAGAGACGTAGTATTCTTTTTGCAGATAATGTTCACTTCAATCTATCGGGCAAAGAGCTGTTTGTAAATGAAGAGAAGGTATTGCTGACAAAAAGCGAATATGAAATATGCGAATATCTAGCTCGAAATCGAGGACAGGTGTTTTCTAAAGAAAAGATTTATGAAACTATTTTTGGGTTTGATGGGAAGAGTGATAGTACGGCTATTACTGAGCATATTAAAAATATTCGTTCAAAACTACATGCTTTTAATGTTGACGCCATTGACACTGTTTGGGGGATCGGATATAAATGGAGACAATGAGGCCCAATAAAGGAACACGTTTACATACTTTTTTTCTTCGATATCTCTTTTTCCTAAGTTTAGGCGTCATTTTGTTAGTAGTACTACTGATCGGTTTAACGTTGTTTGCCCTTTCTACCAACATTGTATTACCAGCAAATTATGCAGAAACTCAAATTTCATTATCAAGGGATCGTATTGCGTCTAGTAGTTCAGTTACAGCTGATATTATCCCAGACCTTGTTGATTACGCAGTCTTCTCTAAAAAAGGTGAACTTCTTGCAGGAAATCTTTCAGAGAAGGAAGCTTTTAAAGCTTGGGATGCAATGAAAAAAGAGCAAGTTCAAGGTGTTACCCAATTTTACTCGTTTATAGAGCGAGAAAATGAGATTTGTATATTACGGTATTATTTAGTGCCACAGTATCGTTCGGCTATTATGAGGAAGTATTTACCGAATCCACAACTGTTAGATATTCTATTATTTATTATAGGGGTTATAACTATAGCAACTGTCCTTGCGATCCATTTTGGAAGAAAGCTTAAGAAAAAAATGTTTGGCTTGCAGGAAGCGATTGAAAAAATACAAAATCAAAATTTGGATTTTACGATAAACCCTTCAGGAATACGGGAAATAGATGAAATATCCATTTCTCTTGAACATATGAGAGAGGCTTTAAACAGCTCCTTAAAACAACAATGGGAATCAGAACAAGCACGTAGAGAACAAATTTCTGCTCTTGCCCACGATCTGAAAACTCCTCTTACAATTATTCGGGGGAATGCAGAACTTTTACTGGATACTTTTCAAGATGATAGTCAAAGAGAATATAATAATTATATTTTGAAAAATACAATGGAAATAGAAAAATTCACGAAAGAGCTAATTGATTTATCGAACATGGAGAAAAATATCGTTCGTGAAAAAACGAATGTTAAAACGGATGCATTGATGACAGGTGTAGAAGATCAAATGAGAGCTCTTTCGTTGGAAAAAAAGCTTCAAGTAGATGTCCAAAAGGAAACTCTTCCTACACTTATAATGATCGATGAAGAGCGGTTCTATCGAGCGATTTTAAATGTCATTGCCAATGCTGTAGAGCACACACCTGAAAACGGTAACGTGACATTAACTGTTCAAAGCGCTGCTGACTTTATTCAGTTTACCGTTACCGATAGCGGCCGTGGATTTTCTCCGAGAGATTTAAATGAGGCTACTAAACAATTTTATCGTGGAGATCTGAGTAGAAATACAGGAAATCACCATGGGATGGGACTTTATATTGCCCAATCAATTGTTAAAAGTCATGGTGGAACACTGCAAATTGCCAATGATTTATCAGGTGGTGGAGGAGAAGTGACCATTACAATCCCAATCACTTTCGCCTTAACGTAATTGCTCTTGCTGTCATTTTGCTTTCGAAATGATAAACAAAAATATTCATAGTGCGATAAATTATTTACCGAGAGAAGGATTTTTTTGCTTATACCTATTTTGGTGCGTAACTGAAATTAGGGTCTTCTAATAAAGTGTTCATTAATCTGATATTGGATAAATTGTTTACCGTGTATATAAGTTGATCTTCGTTACGGCAGGGAGACTCCTTGGGGATCGGTAGTAGAGGAACGAAGGCTAAAACCATCACATCCTGTGATAACGCCTTCGTGACCAAGCTCGTGCTGCTGTCGCTACGTTAACACTACGCTTTCGCGCAAAAAACATCTGTTGGCCCGAGACCATGGAGCGAGCAACGCGAGTGAAGCGGCTCATCGGACGCTCCCTGGAAGCTTTGCTCTGTGCGAAAGCGAAGCGACAGCAACAATTGTTTAATCTGTGCGAAAGCGGAGCGACAGCTACAAAGCACCCAGCCGGAACGGAAATTAACCTCACGTTTTGGGATGAGTTTAATAAAAATGATTGATTAACGCTCTTGATAAAATAGCATGCATAAAGGATGGTATTGGCAAATTTGCTAATATCATTCTTTTTGTTTTGTTTGAAAGGAAAAAATGGGGAGTGTGTTCAGGCAATAGTATTGTAAAAAATGCTACAATAAAAGAAAAAAAGAAGAGGCGATGCACGTGGATAACGTCATTGATTTTATTGCAAAGAAAAAAGAGCGTGAAGAAAGACAGCGTGCCCAGGATTTAGAAAGGTATGTTGCGACACAATGTAATTTTCATCAACCGGAAAATATTGATGCACTAGTTGACGGAAAAATGATTGAGGTCAAGGATCATACGTTGTTTTTAGGTTTTCTCTCAATATTAAAAGATGAAAAAATTGATCCACTTGATATCTTTCAGGATGTTTTTACATTAGAACCTACCCACTTTGAGATGTCTTACAATATGAAATGGTGGTCAGTTGTACAGCTTGCCTTTACATTTTTAACAATTTTAAAGGAAAACGAGCCACATACATATGCAGATTTTCTTGGTTTATAAAATTAATCTAGAGTGTGTGCACGTCTTGGAAAGCTACATAAACGTGCGCATACAGAACTAGATTCCTTCATACTTCCTCTAAAACTTTTAGATTCCCCCTTCAATTAATAATTGTTCATAGATTTTCATAATTCCTTAATAATTTTTACTGAATATTTTAACGTCCTCCATACTTGCTTAATGTTTGTTTTCTAACATAAATGGTGTAAGACAAATGAAAACAAACAAAAACAAATGGAGGTTCCAACTCATGGCAATTCAAAAGTTGTGGAAGAAAGGTCTAATCGGAGCATTAGCAATTTCAATGTTGGCAGCTTGTTCTGACGGTTCATCTAGTTCGAATGAAGTGAAAAGTGATTTGTCACTTGAAGAGATTACGAAAAAAGCAAAAGAAGAAAGCACTGTAAATTCTGTCGGTATGCCAGATACTTGGGCTAACTGGGTAGAGACTTGGGAAGAGCTTGGTACTGAATATAGCCTCAAGCATAAGGATACAGATATGTCGAGTGCTGAGGAGCTAGCAAAGTTTGAGGCAGAAAAGGATGATGCCACTGCGGATATTGGTGACGTTGGAATTGCCTTTGGACCGATTGCCAAGGACAAAGGTTTAACATTACCGTATAAAACATCTTATTGGGATGAAATACCTGACTGGGCAAAGGATGATGAAGGCCATTGGATCGTGGGTTACACTGGAACAATTTCATTTTTAACTGATAAAAACAACGTCAAAAACGCACCGAAATCTTGGGAGGACATTAAAAACGGAGATTACACTGTCAGCATTGGTGATGCTTTAACAGCGAATCAAGCACAGTTTGCTATTTTAGCAGCTGCTATGGCATTTGGTGGCGATGAATCGAATATTCAACCTGGAATAGACTTTTTTGCAGACTTAGCAAAACAAGGGCGTTTAAAAGGAGATCCAACTGTAGCGAATTTAGAAAAAGGCGAAATTGACGTAGCCATCTTATGGGATTTTAATTCACTTGGCTATCGACACCAAATCGATGAGAAACGCTTTGATGTCGTCATTCCATCAGAAGGCTCTGTAACATCAGGCTATGCAACGATCATTAATAAATACGCCAAAAATCCTCATGCAGCAATGCTTGCTCGTGAATATATTTTATCAGATGCAGGGCAAGAAAATTTAGCGAAGGGTTATGCTCGTCCAATTCGTGACAAGGTTCAAATGTCTCAAGATGTACAAAAGCTATTATTACCTGAGGACATGTACAAAAATGCACAGCCAGTAAAAGACCAAAAGAAATGGGAAGAAACAACAAAGCAAATTCCACAACTATATCAGGAGCAGGTATTAATTCATGGAAAATAATAAAGTTGTTTTAATTGTCGTAGATGCACTCCGCTTTGATACAGCCTGTACCCATATGGGATTTATGCACCATTTAGTTGAACGTAAAATTGCAGCACGCTACAAGGTTTGCTCAGAGGTTCCGTCACTATCAAGGCCTTTATATGAAACGATTTTAACGGGAACACCACCCATTGTACACGGAGTAACGAGCAATATGACAGTACGTTTATCCACGCAAAATAGTTTATTTCATTTAGCGAAAGAAAACGGTCTGTCTACAGCAGCAGCTGCCTATTATTGGGTAAGTGAGCTATACAATCGTGCACCATTTGTGCATATGGAGGATAGGCTACAATTAGATACTCAATTGCCGATTGAAAATGGTCTGTTCTACTTTGAGGATCACTATCCAGATAGTCATTTATTTGCTGATGCAGCTTGGTTAATGGATCAAAAGCAACCAGATTTCTTATATATTCATCCGATGAATGTAGATGATGATGGTCATAAATTTACAGCCGACTCGGCTCAATATCGAAATCGTGTTTTAGCAGTAGATGCATTATTATCTTTATTTATTCCAAAATGCCTTGCGCAAGGCTATGAAGTAATCGTGACTGCTGATCATGGGATGACGAGTGATGGTAATCATGGAGGCACAACAGCTGAGGATCGCCATGTACCGATGTTTGTTATTTCGAATTACGTTAGAGCAGGCATTAAGGATGAGGTTGTATCACAATTACAAATTGCTCCGCTGTGCTGTCATTTATTGAATATAGAACCTTCTGATGAGATGGTTCCCCTGTTATTAGAGGGAATGCATTCTTTAAAAAAGGCTTAATTATCATTATTTGTTCAGATATGTAATTAAAAGAGGCTGGGCGCCACCAGGAAAGCGCTCGGCCGGAACTGAAATCAACCCCACGTTATTGTGATGAATCATTTTTATATGAAAACTTTGAAGATTTATCGGAACAAAATCACGTTTTATCGGAACAATTTTAGCATTTATCGGAACAAAATCTCATTTTATCGGAACAATTTCAGTTTTTGTGGGCGCCCACAGGAAAGCGCCCAAATCAACCCCACGTTATGTTGATGAGCCTTCTAATTAATAAAAATGATTAAATCAACATGAACTGCTATTAAATATTGAAAGAAGTGATGGTTTTGATTTCAAAGCGGCAAACAGTTGCCTGGCTTTCTCCTTTTCTGGTACTTGTCTTGTTATTTTTCTTAGTACCGTTACTGTATATGCTAATCACAAGCTTTCAAAATAGTGATGGATTTACACTTGCACAATATAAATCTGTATTAACAAATGATTACATTTTACAAGGCTTTACAAATAGTATTACACTGTCCGTTATTTCGGCTGTCATTGCCTTAATCGTTACCTTATTTGCAGTTTATGCGATTATGAGATTTTCTGAGCCAGTGCGCGAGAAAATTTTAATACTGACAAACTTAACATCAAATTTTTCAGGTATTCCGTTAGCTTTTGCCTTTATCGTATTACTTGGCAATAGCGGGCTCTTTACATTGCTATTCGATAAATGGGGAATAAGCGCTTTATCATCATTTTCTCTTTATAGCTGGGGTGGCTTGTTACTGATTTATATTTATTTTCAGTTGCCATTAGCATTAATGCTTTTATACCCAATTTATGATGGAATTCAACAACAATGGAAAGACGCAGCAGCACTACTTGGAGCTTCTACTTGGCAGTTTTGGATGAAGATTGGGATCCCTGTTATGCTTCCAGGAATTGTTGGAACATTTAGCGTATTGTTTGCCAATGCAATGGGAGCGTATGCCTCTGCCTATGCACTAACTAGCAGTAATTTCAATTTAGTAGCCATTCGTATTGGTTCTCTTATCAAGGGAGATATTTTTGCCCAACCAGAGCTGGCAAGTGCTATTGCAGTAATACTAGCAGTAACGATGGTGACGGCGATGTTATTAAGTGAATGGAGCATTTCAAAAACAAGGAGGAAATTATAGTGAGAAAAAGAGGCTTTGCTGATTTATTTTTCCTCCTTTTAGTTGTGTATTTAGTGTTGCCAGTTGTTGCAACAATGCTTTATGCTTTTGCGACGAATTGGAATAAAACCATTTTGCCAGAAGGATTAACATTTAAATGGCTTGCTACATTATTTCAGGATGCCGAATTTATACAGGCGTTTGGACGTTCTGTTTTATTGTCGGGTGGAGCTGTAATAATCGCATTGCTTGTTATCGTACCGGCCATATTCGTAATCGTGTTGTATTTCCCAAAATACGAAAAATGGATTCAGATGGCTGTTGTGATGGTGTATTCATTCCCAGGAATTATTTTAGCTGTCGGGCTCATTCGTGTTTACAGTAAATTTGGTGTGCCGATGATTCTCGTAGTTTTAGGGGCCTATGTTATCGGTATCCTACCATACATTTACCAAGGGACACGTAATAGTTTACGAAATGTAGATGCACGGCAACTTTTAGATGCAGCCCAATTACTGGGAGCATCGAAAGTGCAGGCATTTACCAAAATATTGTTACCTACTGTTTACCCAGGTTTATTTGCTGGTGCATTATTATCGTTTTCCGTTCTTTTTGGAGAGTTCGTATTGATTAATCTTGTTGTCGGTTCTCGCTTTGAGACAGTGCAAATTTATTTAATGAAGAAGCTTAGTACAAGTGGACATATTGCTAGTGCAGTTGTCTTTATTTATATCGTTCTTATGGGCTTATTAACGTTCGCTATTGCAACATTAACGAAACGATCGAAAGGTGCTACAAATCTATGAGTTATATTGTGATTGAAGGACTTCATAAAAAATATGGATCAACGACGGTTTTATCAAATATAAATATGAAGATTGAAAAAGGTGAATTTATAACTCTTTTAGGTCCGAGTGGCTGTGGTAAGAGTACAATTCTACGTATTTTAGCAGGCTTAACAGATGCATCTGCGGGGAAAATTATCATAGAAGGCAAGGATATAAATGGTGTTCAACCAAAGGATCGCCAAGTTGGTATGGTGTTTCAATCATATGCACTATTTCCAAATATGACGGTGAAAGAAAATGTAGCCTTCGGTTTACGCATGCAAAAAGTAAATACTGCTGAAGTGGATCAACGTGTTCAAGAAATGCTTGAGATCGTGCATTTAAGTGAAAAAGCAAATGCATATCCAAAAGAATTATCTGGCGGTCAGCAGCAGCGTGTTGCCCTTGCTCGAGCATTAATTGTACGACCAAAAGTATTACTGTTAGATGAGCCGCTCAGTGCGTTAGATGCTCAAATTCGTAAGAAACTTCAAGCAGACTTACGAGCGATCCAACAAAAGCTAGGTATAACGATGATTTTAGTTACGCATGACCAAGAGGAAGCGATGGCTGTTTCTGACAGAATATTTGTGATGAATAATGGGATGATTGCACAAAGTGGAACACCTACTGCGATTTATACAAGCCCAGAAAGTGAATTTATCGCTCATTTTATCGGACATTACAATGTTTTTACGCGTCAAGCCCTTGAGAAAATGATTGGCGAGACATTGCCAAAAGAATACTCAAAATTTGCGATTCGACCAGAAGCCATACATCTCGATCAGAGACAGGGGGATGTTTGTATGAATGGAGAGGCGAAGCAGTCATTAATGAGTGGTAATGTTATTCGGACAACGTTAGAGGGTGAATGTCTCTTTACGATGGAGCAGTTGCACCAACGAGGGCATTCGTTTGAACTGGGTAAGAACTATGTGTGCTATGTGGCGAAAGAAGATGTGATTGCATTATCATGACATATGCAAAAATTGAACGTTTTGAATTTATTTTAAAACAATTAGAGGCTGATGAAAAAATTATTGTTGCTAGTATTGCAGAAGAATTACAAGTGGCACCAGAAACGATCCGGAGAGATTTTGATGAGCTAGAGCAACAGCATTTATTAACGAGAGTACACGGAGGAGCTGTAAAGTATACGAACGTTAGAAATGAACCTGCATTTTTGCGCAAGCTTCAAATGCAAAAGGATGCAAAGCGCAATATAGCTCGTTTAGCAGCTAGTTGTATATGTAACGGAGATACAATTGCGGTTGATACAGGCACAACGACTGTGCATATTGCAGATTTTTTATTGGCAGTCGACGATATAACTGTCGTAACCAATTCGATCGCTGCAGCTGTACAATTTAATTTGGCTATAGAAGAGCGGCGGATGACAGGCAAAGTCATATTACTTGGAGGAACGACCAATCCAAGGCAATCCTCAGTCACAGGAGCTATGACATTGGAATTATTAGGGAATATGAATTTTGATAAAACATTTATATCGTGTGGTGGTATAAGTGAAGGTATCGTGTACGATTATGATTTGGATGAATCGTTAATTTCTAAAAAAATGCTTGACCGTAGCAAGATGAGCTTTTTATTAGCGGATGCATCTAAAATAAATGGTAAGTCCTTTTACCAAATTTGTCACATAGAAGAGTGCTCAGAAATTCTTTGTGATATAGCTTGCCCATTGGAATGGCAAATGTATGAGGAAAAGTGGACGGTATGCAATGGAGGGAAATCGGATGATTGATTATCATGTACATTTAGAGGAGGGCCCATACTCATTTCGTTGGCTAGAACGTACTTCTCAGGCAATTAACTTTTTTAATGATGAAGAAGGAGCAGCGAAAGGGTCTAAAGGATTTATAGAGCTACAAATGCAGCAGTTATCAAAGCGTTTACAGAATGGTTGCTATAGTGAGGAATGGTTAGATTTATATTTACAACAAGCAAAGCAGCTTGGTTTGCGCGAGGTTGGGATTGTCGACCATCTATATCGTTTCAAGGAGACGCGAGCATACTTTGAACGTTATATGCAATTAGATGACAATGAAATTGGTAGAGCTCAGCGTTACTGGCTTGATCGTGTGATGACGGAAAGCATGGATGATTTTGTGTCAGCTATTAATCGAGCAAAGGAAAAGTGGAGTCGTCATGGTATTTCCTTAAAGCTAGGCATCGAGGCAGATTATTTTGTCGGTGGTGAGGAAGAATTAGCATCATTATTAGAAGGATATCCGTGGGATTATGTCATTGGATCTGTCCATTTTGTGGATGGCTGGGGCTTTGATAACCCTCAAACACAAAACATATTTGAGGACATGGACGCCGCAGCTTTACAGGAAAACTTTGAACAATTTTTTGCTACAGTAGAAAAAATGATCCTCTCGAATATGTTTGACTTTGTGGCGCATTTAGACAACTTTAAAGTGTTCGACTATCAAGTGAAAGACACGGCTTTTCTTGACTCTTGGTATGAAAGAATTGCAAAGGCACTTGTGACCACACAAACTGCCACTGAAATAAATGCCGGCTTATATTATCGCTATCCAGTAAAGGAAATGTGCCCAGGCCCACGTTTCTTGCAAATTTTAATAGAACACGGCGTAGCCTTTACAGTTTCCTCAGATGCGCATTTCCCAGACGATTTAGGCAAACATACATTTGCCAATGCAGATTTGCTTAAGAGCTTCGGTGTTCAATCGATTGTTGGCTTTGATCGACGCCAAAAACAATATATAGAACTATAATAAATGTCGCCGTTGATGGATATCTTCGGTGATTTTTTTATTTTTAGGAAGAGTGGTGGATGGGCTTCGGCAAGGTGATGGATAGGTTGAGCAAAGCGACGGAAAGAGCTGTCGAAGTGACGGAAAGAAGAGCCGGAGTGACGGATGTAACTGTCGAAGTGACGGAAAAAAGTCAAAGTGACGGAAGGAACCTGCAAAGTGATGGATAGAAGCGTCAAAGTCGTGGATAGAAAGGACAAAGTGATGGATAGAACCGACGAAACGACGGAAAGAACCGACGAAGCGACGGAAGGAATCGCCAAAGCGACGGAAAGAACTGACGAAGTGACGTATAGAAGTCAAAGTGACGGAAAGAACCGGCGGAGCGACGGAAGGAATCCTCCAAGCGACGGATAGAAAAGGCAAATTGGATAGAAAGGTCAAAGTTGTGGATAAAAAGGACAAAATGATGGATAGAAGCGCCAAAATCGTGGATAGAACCGTCAAAGTGATGGATAGAACCGTCAAAATGATGGATAGAAGTCCAAGCGACGGAAAGAATCGTCCAAACGACGGAAAGAATCCTCCAAGCGACGGAAAGAGCTGTCGAAGTGACGGAAAGATATGCCGAAGTGACGGAAGGAACCTGCAAAATGATGGATAGAACCGTCAAAGTGATGGATAGAAGTCCAAGCGACGGAAAGAACTGTCGAAGCGACGGAAGGAATCATCAAAGCGACGGAAGGAACCTGCAAAGCGATGGATAGAAGCGCCAAAGTCGTGGATAGAACACTCAAAATGATGGATAGAAGCGCCAAAATCGTGGATAGAAAGGTCAAAATCGTGGATAGAACCGTCAAAATGATGGATAGAGCCTGCAAAGTGACGGAAAGAAGAGCCAGAGTGACTGATGGAACTGGCAAAGCGACGGTAGGAATCCTCCAAGCGACGGAAAGAGCTGTCGAAGTGACGGAAAGATATGCCAAAGCGACGGATGGAACCTGCAAAGCGATGGATAGAACCGCCAAAATCGTGGATAGAACACTCAAAATGATGGATAGAACCATCAAACCGACGAATAGCTCCGGCAAAACTGACGTCCCCCCTCAACCTAACAAAAATATTCATCTAGCTAAGAGTAATTAAGTCTAAACCGCGACATTTAGTACGCAAACCTTGTAGGATGCTACAATTATTCAGTATAATAGTAAAATGGGAATTCAAATGTATGGAATTCGTTTGAAAGGAGTTACCTGATTGCGATGAATGAAGAACAACGCTTAGCAAATCAACAAGTCAATCAACCAAAAAAAGAAGACAAGCCTGAAAAGGATTATAGTAAATATTTTGAAACGGTCTTTACGGCTCCTTCATTAAAAGATGCTAAAAAACGTGGGAAAGAAGAAGTTAAGTACCATAAGGACTTTAACATTGCAGAAGAGTTTGCAGGTATGGGTACGGGGCGTACTTTTTATATTCGTACGTATGGCTGCCAAATGAATGAGCATGATACGGAAGTTATGGCTGGGATTTTTATGCAGCTAGGTTATACGCCTACAAATGTGATTGATGAAGCTGATGTAGTGCTACTGAATACGTGTGCTATCCGTGAAAATGCAGAAAACAAAGTATTTGGAGAACTGGGCTTCCTACTAAAATATAAACGTAAAAATCCAGAAATGCTGATTGGGGTTTGTGGCTGTATGTCACAGGAAGAATCCGTTGTAAATAAAATTTTAAGAAGTTATCCACATGTCGATATGGTGTTTGGTACTCATAATATTCACCGTTTACCGAACATTTTAAAAGAAGCATATATGTCTAAGGAAATGGTCATTGAGGTTTGGTCTAAAGAAGGCGATGTTATTGAGAATATGCCGAAAAAACGTCTTGGCTCCATTAAAGCTTGGGTAAATATTATGTATGGCTGTGATAAATTCTGTACGTATTGTATCGTACCTTATACGCGTGGTAAGGAGCGTAGTCGTCGTCCAGAGGAAATTATTGCTGAAGTTCGTGAACTAGCTGCTGCGGGCTATAAGGAAATTATGCTGCTGGGGCAAAATGTCAACGCTTACGGTAAGGATTTTGAGGATATTGAATATCGACTTGGTGATTTAATGGATGAATTACGAAAAATTGATATTCCACGCATTCGTTTTACAACGAGCCATCCACGTGACTTCGATGATCATTTAATCGAGGTTCTTGCACAACGTGGTAACTTAGTTGAACATATTCATTTACCAGTACAATCTGGTTCAAATGATGTGCTAAAAATTATGGCGCGTAAGTATACACGTGAGCATTTCCTTGGATTAGTAGCGAAAATTAAAGCGGCTATTCCGGAAGTAACACTAACGACTGATATTATCGTAGGCTATCCTAATGAAACAGAGGAGCAATTTGAGGAGACATTATCCTTGTACCGTGAAGTAGGCTTTGAAATGGCCTTTACTTATATTTATTCTCCTCGTGAAGGTACACCTGCTGCCAAAATGGTGGATAATGTTCCTGAAGAAGTGAAAAAAGAACGTCTTCACCGTTTAAATGAGGTTGTAGGGGAATACTCTCGAAAAGCATTAGAGGGCTTGAAGGGTGAAATAGTAGAAGTCTTAGTCGAGGGTACAAGTAAAAAACGCGAGGATGTGTTAGCTGGCTATACACGTAAAAATCGTCTTGTAAACTTTAAAGCGCCAGCAGATCTAATTGGTCAATTAGTGAAGGTAAAAATAGTTGAGGCTACTTCGTATTCACTAAGTGGTGAGTTCGTGGAAGTAGTAAAAAATGAAAAGGTGGAAGCGTAAATGTCACAAGTATTATATACAAAAGATGATTTAATCAAGAAGTCACACGAAATTGCGCATATGATTGCCAATACGCCAGAAGTTGAATTTTTCAAAAAGGCCGAAGCACAAATTAATGAAAATCAATTAGTACGTGAACGTATTGCAAGTCTAAAAAGCCTTCAAAAACAAGCTGTTAATTTCCAACACTTAGGAAAAGAAAAAGCGCTTAAATTAATTGAAGATAAAATCGAAAAAATCGAAGAAGAAATCAACGCAATTCCAGTGGTTCAACAATTTAAAGAGTCTCAAGGTGATGTAAATGATTTATTGCAATTAGTTTCGAACACAATTGCTAACAATGTTACAAATGAGATTATTCGTTCAACTGGCGGGGATTTACTTTATGGAGAAACTGGCTCACAAGTAGCAAATACAAGACCAGGTAGCTGTTCATAAAAATAATAGAAGTAATAGCTCGAATGTCAGCATTCGGGCTATTTTTATTTGTTTAACTTCATTTCAGAGGGTGTGTCCAAACATCCGTACCTGGCGCTACGCTTTCGGCACAAAAGACATCCGCTGAAATAGAGGAGCTCAGTCTAAGAACGCCGCGTCCTGTGGCATTACCGAAATGACCGACATCGTATCGACCCTCATGCAGGCCAAAGCACAAAGCCGGTTTCGGACGCATTGTTTATCTGCGCGTCAGCGGCAAATGTTTTCTGTAGCGAAAGCAAAGCGGCAGCTACAATTATGCCTCGTCATAATTGATCAATACTCGTAGAAATTAGCGCAATTCAGACAACATAGTATGTAAAAGTCAGTAATTCGATTCTATAAAAATATATGTTCACCCAATAGGCGCTATCTGCATATGATGGAGTGAAAAGAGTCAAAGGAGGAATTGCGCTGAAACGTTTACGACAAATCGTGACGAGAGCAGTAGTTGCCAAAGGGAAGAAGAGAACGGAAGAACGTGTAACATTAAGTCCATCGAATAAACCGACGAGTATTCTAGGTTGCTGGGTTATCAATCATACTTGCTCCGCGAAAAAAGTCGGTAAATTTGTAGAAGTATCAGGGAAATTTGATGTCAATGTATGGTATGCCTATAGTAGTCATTCGAAAACAGCAGTGTTTTCTGAAACGGTGCACTATAAAGACAAAGTGAAGCTTTCTTTTAGAGAAGGCGAAGTGAGTGCTGGTGATGATGTTCGTGTACGTGTTGTTCAAGAGCCAAACTGCATAGAGGCAATCATCTCTCCATGTGGTACGAAGTTTGAAATCGTAGTAGAACGTGAAGTTGTAGTAGAGGTAATGGGAGAAACGACGATTTGCATTAGTGTACATCCACTAGATTTCGAAGAAGAATGGAATTTTGATGAGAGCTCATCCTCGTCTTCATCTAGCTCCAGTTCCAGCTCATCGTCTAGCTCCAGTGAAGAAGGTAGGTATGTTTTAGAGTCCTCATCGTTTCCTGATGAAAGACCAAGATAATACTAAAGATTTTATACATGCGAAGCGCTAGCATCTTAAAAAAGGTGAATTAAGCGTTTCGCATGTATCTTTTGTTATAATAAAAATATCTATATGGTTAGAGCGAGGTAAATTTAAAAATGACAACATATACACCAATGATGCAACAGTATTTGCAGGTAAAGGAAGATTACAAGGATGCCTTTTTATTTTTTAGATTAGGCGACTTTTACGAGATGTTTTTTGAGGACGCTATTAATGCCTCTCAACTTTTAGAAATTACATTAACGAGCCGAGATGCGGGTGCAAAAGAGCGTATTCCAATGTGTGGCGTTCCGCATCATTCGGCAAAAAATTATATTGAAACGCTTGTGCAAAAGGGTTATAAGGTTGCAGTTTGTGAGCAAACAGAAGATCCGAAGCAAGCAAAGGGTGTAGTGAAGCGTGAAGTTGTTCAGCTTATTACGCCTGGTACGATCATGGAAGGTAAGGCGCTAGATGGTAAATCCAATCATTTTATTGGTGCTGCGGAGCAATTCGACGAGACGACATTTGGCTACGCCTATTTAGATTTATCGACAGGTGAAGCGGTAGCCTCCTCAATTGAAGGCGATGGTAAAGCACTTTTAATGCAAATGCAGGCGTACGGTATTCGTGAATTAATCGTAACGGAAAGTTTGCAGCTTCTATTAGCAGAGCATGCAGTAAATGCAGGTATCGTTCTTTCTATTGGAACAGATGAAATGACAATGGATAAAGCTGCACTTTATTTAGAAGTGGTGCCAAATGATTTACAAATTGCTTGCCTACGTTTGCTAGCTTATATCGATAAAACACAAATGCGTTCTTTATCACATATTCAAGCATTTACGTATAATGAAATGAAAAATTATTTACGCATTGACTCTAGCTCTAAGCGTAATTTAGAGCTTATTCAATCTATTCGCGGTGGCGATCAAAAGGGCACGCTTTTATGGTTGTTAGATGACACTGTGACTGCAATGGGAGGGCGCAAGTTAAAGCAATGGTTACACCAACCGCTTGCTTCACGTGCTGCCATTGAAGAGAGACTAGCAACTGTCACTGATTTATTGGAGGAATATTTTGTAAGATCGGAACTCCAAGCCTCTTTAAAACAAGTATATGATTTAGAGCGTTTAGCTGGGCGTGTAGCTTTTGGTAATGTTGGTGGACGAGATTTAGCACAGCTACGTGATTCATTGCGTCAAGTACCTGCCATTCAGCAGCAATTACTTGGTGCCAATAAAGAAACGTTACAAAGGCTAGGCGCAGCGCTTGATACGTGTGTGGATGTAGAGGCACTATTAGCACGTGCTATTACAGACAATCCTCCAATTACGATTAAAGAGGGTGACGTCATTCGCGATGGCTATGATGCGCGCTTAGATGAACTTCGCTATGCTTCTCGTAATGGGAAGGATTGGATTGCACAGCTCGAGCAAGAGGAACGGGCGAAAACGGGCATTAAAAACTTAAAAATAGGCTACAATCGAATTTTCGGCTACTATATTGAAATTACGAAATCTAATATCCATTTAGCTGATTTAACACGTTATGAACGTAAGCAAACTTTGGCCAATGCCGAGCGTTACATTACACAGGAGCTTAAGGAAAAGGAAGCATTAATTTTAAATGCTGAGGAAGAAAGTTTAACGTTAGAGTATAACTTGTTTGTGGAAATACGTGATGAATTAAAGGCGTTTATTCCACGTGTCCAAGCGTTAGCGGCAAGTATTAGTGAGCTAGATGTACTATTAAGCTTTGCAAGTGTTTCAGAGAAATATCGTTTTACGAAGCCTGAGTTTCATGGTGGACGTTCACTAGAAATTATTGAAGGGCGCCATCCAGTTGTTGAGAAAATGCTCAATAAGCAAATGTATGTACCAAACGATTGTGTACTTGAGGAAAATAATAATATGATGCTTATTACAGGTCCGAATATGTCCGGTAAAAGTACGTATATGCGTCAGGTTGCACTAATTGTTGTGATGGCACAAATGGGCTGCTATGTGCCTGCTGAAAAAGCTAGATTACCAATTACAGATCAGATCTTTACACGTATCGGTGCAGCGGATGATTTAGCTGCGGGACAATCAACATTTATGGTGGAGATGTTAGAATCTCAGCACGCGATTACGCATGCTACAAAAAATAGTTTAATGCTGTTTGATGAAATTGGTCGTGGGACATCTACTTATGATGGCATGAGTCTTGCTCAATCCATGATGGAATACATTCACGATAAAATTGGGGCAAATACGCTATTTTCAACTCACTATCATGAATTAACGGCACTCGAAAAGGAGCTTTCTCGACTGCAAAATGTACACGTATCGGCTACTGAAAAAAATGGCACGGTTGTCTTTTTGCATAAGGTGAAAAAAGGCGCTGCCGATAAATCTTACGGAATTCATGTAGCACAGCTTGCACAATTGCCAGAGGAAATTTTAGCAAGAGCACAAGTACTGCTTGAAAACTTCGAGGCAGGAAACGAAGCTGGAAATGAAGTCAGAAACGAAGCCGCTGTTGTACAGGAAGTTGTTGAAAAGCCAATGCAAATGTCACTATTTACGGAGGAACAACCAACCTCTTCAGCAGAGACAGAGGTGCTTAAAAACCTAGAAAAAGTAAATATTCTGGGCACTTCACCAATGCAAGCGATGAATATTTTATACGAATTACAGCAGCAACTAGTAAATGCAAAAAAGTAAAGGAGTGATGCGCTATGGGAAAAATACAAATTATGGACGAGTGGCTGTCCAATAAAATCGCGGCAGGGGAAGTAGTTGAAAGACCAGCCTCTGTAGTTAAAGAGCTTGTTGAAAATGCCATTGATGCAGGAAGTACGTCCATTGATGTTTTTTTACTAGAAGCGGGCCTCACTTCAATTCAAATAATTGATAATGGTAGTGGTATGGATGAAGAGGATGCATTAATATCATTCTCTCGCCATGCAACAAGTAAAATTCATCAAGAACACGATTTATTTCGTATTCGTACCCTTGGCTTCCGTGGTGAGGCCTTAGCTTCCATTGCATCAGTGTCAAAAATGACACTTATTACATCTAATGGTGAATCGGGAACGTATTTAGAACTTGAGGGTGGGCATGTTGCTACACATAAACCTGGCCCATTGCGCAAGGGAACAGATATTACAGTGGCACAGCTATTTTTTAATACACCTGCTCGATTAAAATATATGAAAACCATTCAGACCGAGCTTGGGCATACCATTGATCTGATGAACCGTCTTGCACTCGGAAATCCACAAATTGCGTTTAGATTATTGCATAACGGTCAGCAGTTGTTACAAACAAATGGACGAGGTGACGTACAACAAGTATTGGCTGCCATTTACGGTGTGCATAATGCGAAAAAAATGGTGTCATTCAATGGAGAGTCACATGATTATAAAATTTCTGGCTTCGTATCATTACCAGAGGTGACTCGTGCTTCGAAAAACTATATGTCATTGTTTGTAAATGGTCGTTGGGTGAAGCATTATTTGGTACAAAAAGCGATTGTTGACGCTTATCATACGTATTTGCCCATTGAACGTTTTCCGATTGTCGCGCTCTATATAGAGGGGGATCCTTATTTAACGGATGTCAATGTTCATCCTGCCAAACATCAAATACGTTTAAGTAAGGAGCCTGAGCTTCTTAAGCTAATTGAGGAAACAATACGAGAGAAAATCCGCAATGTTATTCGAGTACCGCTAATGGAAAAGAAGGAGAAAGTGGCAAAGCCTGCGACGGAGCAGTTAAATATTTGGAAACCTGCTCCAAAGCTTAATGTGGAGAAAATGAATGCTATTGTAGAAAAACTTTATGATGTGCAAACAGTTCAGGAATCGAACACTATAGATCCTATAGTGCAAAAACCTGAATCTGTCCCTACTCCCATTGAAGATAGCTGGCAACCGACACCGGTGATGGAAGTGAATCTTCCTGAAGAAGTGAAGCTAGAGGAGCCGGTGGAAATTCTAGAGGATGAGCCAGCAAAAGAACCATTCCCTGCGCTTGAGGTGGTAGGGCAAATTCACGGCACATATATTGTTGCGCAAATGGAGGATGGCTTTTATTTAATTGATCAGCATGCTGCTCAGGAGCGTATTAAATATGAATTTTTCCGTGAAAAGGTCGGTCAGGTGAACCCAAATGAGCGTCAGGCTTTATTGCTTCCATTGACCTTCCATTATGCTGCTGACGAGGCTCTTATATTAAGGGAAAATAGGCAAGAGTTAGAAGCTGTTGGCGTATTTTTAGAGGAATTTGGACAGGCTTCATTTGTAGTGAGAGAGCATCCTAGCTGGTTCCCTAAGGGAGAAGAACAAGAAATTATTGAGGACTTAATTGAACAGGTACTAACAACTAAAAAGGCGGACGTCAAAAAACTACGTGAGGCGGCAGCGATTATGATGAGCTGTAAAAAGTCGATAAAGGCCAATCATTATTTAACGAAAGAGCAAATGGATACGTTATTGCAAGATTTACGCAATGCAGACAATCCATTTACATGCCCACACGGACGTCCAGTGCTGATACATTTTACAACGTATGAAGTGGAAAAAATGTTTAAACGGGTAATGTAGTTGTAACTCCTAGAACAACAGTTCAAGAACAACATGAACAGTCCATGCGAATAAAAGGAATTTTATAGGTAAAGCATAATACAAATGACTCATCACCAAAAGTTGTGGATGCCATTTGTTAAAACGTATGCCATAAGTTGATTGGAGTGGAGACTGGGCGACTCCTTGGGGATTAGCGATAGAGGAACGAAGGCTAAAACCATCACATCCTGTGATAACGCCTTCGTGACCAACATCGTGTTGGCCCGAGACCCTGCAGCGAAGCGGATGTTTTCTGTGCGAAAGCGTAGTGCTAACGTAGCGGCAGCAACGAAGCGGCTCATCGGACGCCCCCAGGAAGATCTGCTCTGCGCGAAAGCGAAGCGTCAGCAACAAATGTTTTATCTGTGCGAAAGCGAAGCGACAGCAACAAATGTTTTATCTGTGCGAAAGCGAAGCGACAGCAACAAATGTTTTATCTGTGCGAAAGCGAAGCGTCAGCGGCAAAGCGCCCAGTCGGA